>CAZCAL010000155.1:3725-9313 GCA_964496625.1 uncultured Verrucomicrobiaceae bacterium
GCGATGCTGGGGCTGACGATTGGCTGTGCACGCTGTCATGATCACAAGTTCGATCCAATTCCGTCGCATGACTATTATCGGATGCTGGCCACTTTCACCACGACCACCCGGAGCAATATCGATGTGCATCAAGATGGAAAGATCACTTCAGCCGTTACGACGATGGACAAAAAGAAATACACAGACGCAGTGCCGGGCGCTGAACGGATGATGATCTGTGGGGAAGGCTATGATCCCATTGTCATGCACACCCAGGGAGGGCCGTTTTTTGAGCAGACCTACTTCCTGAAACGCGGCAATACAGACATGAAGGATGGCGAAGCAACTCCAGGCTTCCTCCAGGTGCTGTCAAAACCTGGGAGCGAACAGCAGTGGCAGTGGCAGCCGCCACAGGGCTCAAAATCTTCAGGGCGTCGGCGCTCGCTGTCGAACTGGATTACCGATGTCGATGGGGGAGCTGGTGCATTGCTGGCGAGGGTCATCGTTAACCGCCTCTGGCAGCACCACTTTGGCACCGGACTCGTGCCGACTGCGAATGATTTCGGCAAGACGGGGATGCCCTGCACGCAGCCAGAGTTGCTCGACTGGCTTGCGAGCCAGCTCATCGCCAATGGCTGGCGTCTCAAGCCGATCCACCGCATGATCTTGCAAAGTCGTGCTTGGCAGCAAAGCAGCACACGCGATGCCGCCAAAGAAGCTGCCGATCCTGCCAATGGCCTGTTCATGCGTTTTGTTCCTCAGCGGCTCGAAGCCGAAGCCATCAGAGACTCGATGCTGGCCGTCAGCGGTTTGCTGGATGACACCATGTTTGGCCCAGGTACTCGCGACGAAGGGAGTCGACGACGCAGCATCTACTTTACCATCAAGCGCAGCCAGCTCATCGGCAGCATGGTGGCTTTTGATCTGCCTGAGCCCCTGGTAAGCCAAGGCGGACGCCCCACGACCACCGTCGCACCCCAGGCACTTATCCTCATGAATAGCCCACAGGCTCGATCCTGGGCGGAGGGATTGGCAAAACGGGTGCTGGCTGCGGGGCCAGTGCCTGCACAAGTCACAGACGTCTATCGACGCTGCTTCAATCGTGATCCAAAATCAAGTGAGCTATCTGCTGCGGTGGAGTTCCTCGGATCAGGTGCTTCGCTAACGGACTACTGCCAAGTTGTGCTGAGCTTGAACGAATTCATTTATGCGAACTGATATGAAAACCCCTTTATACTCCCGACGCGAACTCCTTTCCCGTGCTGGCGGTGGATTCGGCATGCTTGCAGCCGCTGCGATGCTGGAACGCGAGACGCAGGCGGCGGCGAATCCCTTTGCTCCGAAACGTCCGATGCATTTGGGTGAGGCAAAATCGGTGATCTGGATCTTCACCAATGGCGGGCCATCGCAGGTGGATACGTGGGATTACAAGCCTGAGTTGAAGAAGCGCGATGGACAAACACTAGAGGGATTTGACCCGAAAACGGGCTTCTTTCCTGGTTCGGTGGGCGGTCTGATGGCGTCGCCGTTTCAGTTTAAGCAGTACGGGCAGAGTGGTGCGTGGTGCAGCGATCTGTTCCCAAAAACGGCGATGCACGTGGACAAGATGGCCTTCATTCATTCGTGCTGGACTGGATCAAACAATCACTCACCAGCCCTGTTCATGATGAATACGGGCAATACCCGCATGGGTTACCCCTGCGTTGGCTCGTGGGTTACCTATGGGCTCGGCTGCGAGAGCGATTCATTGCCCAGTTTTGTCGTGATGAGCGATCCGCTAAATCGGGGGCTACCCAAAGGAAGTGCTGCGAATTGGGGTGCGGGGTTTTTGCCGAGTGTGTATCAAGGAACCTGGCTGAAGCCGAGTGGTGCGCCCATCGACAATCTCGCCGTGCCAGCTTCCCTGACACCGCAGCGCCAGCGCGCTCAACTTGATCTGCTGGCGAAACTGAATCGCGGTGCGGTGGCAGGCTCCGCCATCGAGAGCGAACTCAATGCACGCATTGAGAGCTTCGAACTCGCCTATCGCATGCAGACGGCAGCACCGGAGGCTTTTGATGTGAAGAACGAGCCAGAACACATTCAGAAGCTTTATGGGCTGAATGAAAAGCATTGCGGGCACTTCGCTGCGCAGTGCCTGACTGCTCGCCGCATGGTGGAACGCGGCGTGCGCTTCGTTCAGCTCTACAGTGGGGGCATGGAAAACCAGCAGAGCTGGGATGGTCACCTAGACATCCTCGGCAACCATCGTGGGTTCGCGAATGAGAGCGATCAGCCAGTCGCTGCACTAATCTCCGATCTCGAACAGCGGGGACTGCTGGATCAGACGTTGATTGTCTGGGGCGGCGAGTTCGGCAGGCTGCCCATCGCTCAAAAGGGTGAGCAGCCAGGGCGTGATCACAATCCTCATGCGTTCACGGTGTGGATGTGCGGAGGTGGGGTGAAGGGTGGATATCATCACGGGGAGAGCGATGAAATCGGTTTCAAGGCAGCCATTGATAAGGTCAGCGTCCACGATCTTCACGCTACGATCTTAGCTGCGGCGGGACTCGATCACGAGCGACTGACCTTCAAGTTCCAGGGTCTGGATCAACGACTCACTGGTGTCGAGAATCCGAAGGTTGTGAAGGAGATGTTTGCGTGATGCCAGCGACGGGGAGTCCGCTCGGGACGGTTGTTGGCGTCGTTCGATCGTAATCGTCGCTACTGAGAGCATCAAGGAACGCAATGATGGCGGCGTGATCTTCGGGCAGCAGGTTCATCTTGCTCAGCAGTGGGTCGAGCGGTGGCAAGGAACTGGCATCTCCGCCATCAATGGTCTCGCTGACTTGATCCATCAGGCGATCATAAAAAAGCATGACTTGGTCTAGCGTCATCAGGCCGCCATTGTGCATGTAAGGGGCTGTGTGGCGCAGGTTGCGGAGGGAAGGGGTGCGAAAGTCGGAACGTGTCGTTCCCGAATCGGTGATGCCGATTGAGTGTAGCTTAAAGTCTGACAGCATCGGGCCATTGTGACAAAGTGCACAGCCTGCTTTCTGGAAGGCCTTCATTCCCTGTTGTTGGAGTGGACTCATTGCGTCGACATCTCCTCTCATGAAGCGGTCGAATGGCGCGTTGGTAACGATCAGTGATCGCTCATAGGCGGCGAGGGCCTGACTAACCTTGATTTCGTCAATTGGGCCATCAAAAGAGGCATGGAAACGGTCGCGATATTCTTTGATCTGATTCAATCGGCCGACCATCAATCGCAAGGCATCTGCATCGCTGCAGGCGTCACCGCGCATCTCTTCACGATTGCGAATTGGTACGAGTGCCTGGGATTCCAGGCTTTCCACTCGACTATCCCAAAACATTGGCGCGGATTCGGCAGCAAAAGTCTTTCCGTTGACCAAGCCGACGAAGCCCACGTTGAGGATGGTGGGCGCATTGCGCTGGAGAGGAGGGAATTCCCCAGCTTTGAGGAGGCGCCTCTGTGGCCCCAAGCCGCTGGCATGCACGCCCAGCGGGGTCGATCTGCCATCAGCCCATCCATATTGTGGATGGTGGCAGGTCGCACAGGCTACGTCCTGGGTGGCGGAAAGTATCGGATCAAAAAACAGCAGGCGGCCAAGTTCTACCTTGGCTGGCGTGCTTGGATTGACCGCTGGTGCAAAGGGTGCGAGCGGAAGCGCGCAAAGAGTCTGATCCGGCAACTCCTCTGCCACGCCGAACTGCGCGGATGCAAAAAGTAGGCTGATCAAGACACGAGTCATCATCTTGATCGTGAAGCAAACTCAGAGTGCCGTCAATTCAAGTGCCATGTTTTGCCGTGGAGTGAAGCATGAATGCAGATTATCTGGCATTGCCGACGTAATGGCATAGAGTCGGCCGTCTGGGATTTTCAAGACGATCACAGTTCGATTTTTTCATGAGTAGAAAAGCAAAAGTACAACATCCTGAGGTGCGGCGAATTCGCCGCATCAATGAGTACTTTCACCTCGTCAGTCAGACAGCGGAGTTTCGCAATCGGATCTGCTGGAAAGGGGCGCGGGAGTTGCTAGCTGCAAAAGGTGTTGCTGCCGAAGAGGTGATCCTGGTCGCCTGTGGTTCGGGCGAAGAAATCTATTCGGAGTTTGTGCTGCCAGATGGTTCCGCCGTAGAATGCTATTTCCGAGAAGACCCAGCCTTCCGCCAAGCGGTATCGATTGCCTTTTGGCGAGTTTTGCCACGACGCGATGAGGCAGAGGATGAGTTTTCTCTCGCCACCGAAACGGTTGGCACGCCGAAATTACGTCAGGCCTTTGATAAGGCGGTGAAGGCATTTTTTGACTTTCACTGGCGCGGTATCGACCAACCGTTACCAGCGCTGGATAAGTAAAAGGAGGTGCCTCCTGGGTCCTTGGCTTTGTTGCAACTGCCTCAGACTGAATCGCGATGTTCGAGTTGAAAGCATTGCCTATGGGACAGCGTAGCCGTCTGATGCTCCGCATTCTGTTTTTCTCAATCATCGCTGCCTCAGCCATCTCCGCAGAAACCCCGGTCTCACTCTTTATTGAGGGCTACGCGACTCAAACCAGTGTGCAGCAGGGAGCGAATATCGGAATCTGCGTGAGCACTTCAGCGGCGAAATATGACATCGAGGTTGCGCGACTTGGGTTGGATCGGGCTGTGGTGTGGCAAAAGTCGGGTTTGCCGGGGCAGGCGCAGATCGTGCCAGAGGATGCTGCTCCTAACGGCTGCCGCTGGGCGGAAAGTGTGAGTGTTTCGGTAGGTGCAGAGTGGAAGACCGGCTACTACGAAGTCGTTTTGCGGGCTGCCGATGTAGGCGGGAAGTGGTCGCATCGTGGAAAGCGCACTGCGGAGAGTAGCGCCTTCTTCGTGGTGCGTGCCGCCCATCCCGGCGAGAAGGCAAAGGTCTTGCTTCAGCTCTGCACGAACACTTACAACGCCTACAACAACTGGGGCGGATCGAGTGTGTATGCCTACAACAGCTTGGCGAATAATCAGGGGCATCGCGTCAGTTTTGATCGGCCCGGTGCCTCCCAGTTCTCACGGTGGGAACTGCCGTTCGTAAAGTGGGCAGAAGAAAACGGCTATGCACTGGAGTTTGCGGCGAATAGTGATTTGGAGTTTCATCCTGAGATCTTGGATGCCTACAAGCTCGTCCTTAGCGTGGGTCACGACGAATACTGGTCTGGGCCGATGCGCGACCATTTGGAAGCGTGGATCGGGAAGGGGGGAAATATGGCCTTCTTCAGCGGCAATACGTGTTGCTGGCAGGTGCGCAGCGAGGACGAAGGCCGGGCCTTTACCTGCTGGAAGCAAAATTACCACTCCGACCCCGTTTTTCAGACCCGAGATTTCAAGACACTAAGCACCGCTTGGAGCCATCACCTTGTTGCACGTCCAGAGAACCAATTGACCGGTGTCGGCTTTCTCTGGGGAGGTTACCGCAAGAGCCACGGACAGTTCATGGAGGATCCCGCCGAGTACGAAGTGCATCGCCCAGAACACTGGATCTTTGAAGGCACAGGGCTCAAGCGGGGCGATAAGTTTGGTGGCAAAGACACCATCGTTGGCTACGAGTGCGATGGCTGTGAATTGGTATGGAAAGACGGACTGCCCTCGCC
>CAZCAL010000156.1:0-3374 GCA_964496625.1 uncultured Verrucomicrobiaceae bacterium
GATGGAGACGAGATGTGCGCCGTCGTTTTCGGTGAGGAGACGCACCTGCATTGTCTGGTCATCAACGCCAGAGCGAACACCGAGTCGTTCGAGGTGGAGTTGTGCCATGTCACGCATGTGGGCAGCTTCACCCTTCAACCAAGCGGGCAAGACCCAAGTCTGCGAGACGGGGAGTGCGAGGACGCGGCGTTGGACGTCTTTGCTGAAGGAGAGGGGCTCTCCTGAAGAGGTCTCGACGCGGTTTAGCGTGCCGTCTTCGGCTGTGCTCCAGCGTTCCCAGCCGGTGGCGGCGGGCAATAGAAGTTCACAGGTGGCTTTACGATTCTTTGCCATAAGCGGGGATCTCTCCGCGCCACAGGGCGCGATTGTTTTGCATGATAAGGACGAATTTGCGGCTGACATCGCCGAGTGCGCCGATGCTTTCGATGCGGCGGATGGGGCCTTGAAATTGCACCCACTGGGTGAGTTGCTGCACAATCTGTGGCTGGAAGACACCCAGCATCTGGGCGAACTGCGGCACGGAGGAGAGACGGCCGTCATCGCGGGTATTCAGGATGCCGTCCTGCCCGACGCGGAAGGTCAAAATGGGGGCGACCCGCTCCATGGGAACATCGGCAAGGACGCTGATGAGTTCGGCACGCGCGTCATTGACATCCACCCTGCCATCACCATAGACGGTGAACCACTCGCGCCAATCTGGTCTGGCGAGATTGACGGCGTCCATGCCTCGCACGAGGAGCATTTCATCCACTTCTTTGAAGGGACGATTAAAGGGCATGCCTTCGAGTCCGGCGCGATCATACTCGCGTTTTTCAGCGCCATTGAGGGATACATTTTCATCCGCATCCACCCAGTCTTTGAGTGCATCCAGCACAGCGGAGGTGAACTCTGGCGTGAAACCCCAGCGGGTGAAGAGGCGGCGCAGGATAACTTTGTCTCCGCTCTGTAAAAGCACGTTGATGTTAAAGCGGGCCTCTTCGGAGACCAGCTTCACATTGTATCCGCCGCCGATGGGGCTTTGATAGTGAAGGACGGGATCGTCTTCGCGGATGGCGGGATGTTTGGCGACTTCCATGCCCATTTCAGCGAGGCGTTTCGCATAGGTGCGGCCACGCATCAGGCGTGCGTGGGTGCTATCGATGTCCAACGCCTTGGCCCCTGCATACATCACCATGCCCAGGACCGCGATCATCCAGAACACAGCGATCACGGCAGAACCCTGACGGCGGCGCTGGAGGCGACTGGTGATGTTTTGCGTGTGGCGCATTGAGGAAATTAGTTGGCGGGTGTTGGTGGAACGAGGGCGGGTGGTGGCGCGGCGTTTGCATCTCCGACGACGGCTAGATCATTGGCGATCCAGAAGACGAATTCGTGCTCCCGTGGGTCTTCGGTGAATTGGAATTTCATGCGCATGAAGAGCGGTGGTGCGGGGCGCTTCTTGGGGTCCCAGCTGCTGAACCATTTCTTCTCCGTTGCATCGAAGTATTGCCAACTGATGGATTTGAGTCCTTGGAGAAGTGGTAGCTGTGCGATGACTTTGTAATCGTCCGGTCCGATCGGGCGTTGGGGCTTTTTTAAATGGCGAACCATGAGGGTGAAGTCACGTGCCTCTCCGCGCACGACGCTGAACTCCACCGCCTCTGCTAAACGAACTGCTGGTGTCCAAGCAAACGGAATGTCACCACCTTCGATGAGAAGACTGCCGCGCCCGCCGCGTGCGACTTTATCTGCACCACCGGTGAAGCGGATGCCGGGTGGCAGGTTCTCAAAGTAGTCCCGCCAGACGCTGGAAAAATTGGTCAGCCTTGTCTCGGCGACTCGCGCCACATTCATGCTGGTGCCTAGCTGGATGGCACCATTGGCGATGCCATAGACGCCGCCGATCACGAACATGATCAGCGCCATGCCCGCGATGACTTCTAGGAGCGTGAAGCCGCCGCGTTTACCACTCGCTGTTGGGGGAATAAACATAGGTTTCCATGCTCCTTTTGAAGAGTTGATCGCGACCGTCTGAGAGCCAGGCGTCTGCGCGGACGATGAAGAGATGATCCAGCACGACTTTGTCCTTGGTCCGCAACTCGATCTTCTCGATGCGGGCACTGGCATCGACGCCGTCTGCGGTTCTGGGGAAGTTGACGCTAGTTTTTTTGAACTCCGGTTGATGGGAGACTTCGGCGAGGACGCTTTCAAGAACACGCAGTACCATGGCCTCCATGCGTGCACCCTTTGAGGTCTGGGCGATCTGATCCAGAGCGCGGGTCATGCCGACAGCCACGATGGAAAAGAGTGCCATGGCCAGGATGATCTCCAGCAGCACAAAACCACGCTGATCCACGCGCGGATAGCGGTGGCTCGGTGTGGATTGAAGCTCGAGATTTGTGTGGGTCATGGGGTTATCCTTTCACGATAACACTGCGATTGCGTGCACAGCCGGTGAGGGGGTCAAAGCCCATCTCGATGCTGCCGGTCTGTCCGACGACGTGAAGTTCTAAAGGTTCGCAGACGCCAGTGGGGCTGAATTCCCAGAACTCACCACGCACCGGTTTGCGGAAGGCTTTTTCACCGTAGCGTTTGACGGTCACCGTGCCTTCGACACCGAGTCCACCGGGAATCTCAATGCGGATGGGATGCTGATCCATCACCGCTTTGATCATTGATTCCCGTGCGGTGATTTCGATGCGTGAGGCTTCACGGTCGAGCGCGTTTTGATCGTTTACGGAGGAGATGCCCATGACGGCGACGCCGATCAGCAATGACCCCACCGCCATGGCGATGCAGATCTCCAGAAGGGTGAAGCCCCGCTGGAGATTGCGCTGAATCGATGATGTCGAGTGGATGAGCATAGTCGGACTCCGTGGCAGTCGGGATTACAGGTCCCAGTTGCCGATATCGTCTGCACTATCCGCGATGCCGTCTGGGCCGGAGGAATAGACGTCAAAGCCGCCTTTGTCCTTGGAGCCTGGCTTGCGGTAATGATAATTCTGACCCCATGGATCAAGCAGGGCTTTCTTCAGGAAGGGTCTCCAGCTTTTCGGGGCAGGACGCGAAGAGGGCTTCTCCACCAGTGCCATGAGACCCTGCTCTGTGCTGGGCAGGAACATGTTCTGGGTTTCGTAGGCGCGCAGTGCGGCGCTGAGTGTGGTCAGGTCTCCCTTGACGCGCTTTTCTTTGCCGACATCCAGCACGCCGACCAGCGAGACAATGCCTGCGCCGACCAAGAGGGCTACGATGCCGAGGACGAGCACCATCTCCACCAGCGCCATGCGTACCGGCACGCCCGACGCGGCTTGACGGAAGTAGAGCGCGCGCGGATCGCGGTCGAGCGCGGACGAGATCTCGCCGACGCGCGGCAGCGGGTGCATCAGCACCGTGTG
>CAZCAL010000156.1:3384-9249 GCA_964496625.1 uncultured Verrucomicrobiaceae bacterium
GAGCACCATCTCCACCAGCGTGAAGCCGGAGCGACGGTGGACTTTTCTGTTTAGTTTCTGTATTTTCATTGCGGTGTGGATTTGGGTTTAAATGAGGTGATTTATTTGACGGTCATGCCGGAGATGGTTTGGAAGATCGTGGTAATCATTAGGTAGGCCATGATGCCCACCATGCCTGCCATGAGGCAGACGATCAGTGGCTGCACCATCGCGCTCATGCGATCTACCTTCTTGCCAAGTTCACGATCAAAGCGTTCCGCTGCCTTCGAGAGGGCGCTGGAGAGATCGCCCGTCTGTTCTCCGACGCTGACCATATCGAGCAGCAGTGGTGGGAAGAGGCCACAGCGATCAAGAGCACGCGAGAGGGAGACGCCTTCCGAAACCATGTTCATGACCTGTGCAAATTCAGCGCGCAGATAGGGGTTCTCAATGGCTTGATGCGTGAGTTGCATTGCCTGAACCATGGGCAGACCATTGGCAACTAGGTTCGCCATGGTTTCAAGGAACTGGACATAAAAGCGTGACTTTAGGACCGCACCAAACAAGGGCAAGCGCAGCTTGAACTTGGCCCAAGGGATCTGTGACTGCGGCTTTGAGAGCCAGGCCTTGACGCCGATGAAACCGATGAGGCCAACGATCCCGATGATCCACCAGCTCGATTTGCAGAAGTCGCTGATATGCAAAATGATCTTTGCTCCGAGGGGGAGCGAGCCACCGGTTGAATCGAGGAGTTCAGTGAGCTTCGGAATCAAATATACAACGAAGAGGAGCGTCACCGAGACGGCGGAGACGATGAGGAAGGCGGGATAGATCAGCGCAAAGAGTACCTTGCTGCGCAGGGCCTGGAGGGAGCGCATGTAGTCTGCCTGACGCTTGAGGATGCTGCTCAGCGAGCCGCTGGCCTCACCCGCAGAGGCGAGCGCGCAGAAGAGATTGCCAAAGCTGGGGCTGGTGGAGGCGATGGCCTTGGAGAAGGCCATGCCATCGCGAATCTTCGTGCGCAAGGTGCCAGCGAGAACCTTCACGCCGGATAGTTCGCGGCGCCGCTCCATGGTGCCAAGTGCGGGCTCTAGCTGGATGCCAGCACTGAGGAGGTCGGATAGCTCTTCGGTGAAGAGGGTGACCTGCTGGAGCTTGAGGTTGATCGGCCCGGTCGGTGCTTCTTCGGTTGGCGCAGTAGCCTTCGCTGAGGACGATGATTTTTTCACCGCGGCGGGTTTAGCCTTGCCTGCTCCCATCACCATCTCCAGCCGGAAGGGCTGCAGCCGCTGTTTCCCAAGGAGGGAAAAAGCTTCAGCGCGGTCCGCAGCGTTAAGCTCGCCAGTGATGACACCGGAGGGACCGTGGGCGCTGTAGTTGAAGAGGGGCATCGGAGTGGGCGGTGATCAGATTAGGCTGCGATGAGGGCGTGATGCGGAGTGGGTGTGCTGGCGTCTTCCATCTCGCGGCGACTGCGATCTGTAGCGGTGACGCTTAGCACCTCCTCGATGGTAGTTTCTCCAGCGAGGACCTTCTGGAAGCCGTAGCCTCGCATTGGCACATAGCCGTCGAGCAGTGCCTGCTTGTAGAACTCGGAGGGATGGGCGCGGCTGTTGATGAGGTGCTGCAACTTGTTTGTCAGCAGGCACACTTCATAGATGGAGAGTCGTCCCTGATAGCCGGAATTGCGGCAGGCGTCGCAGCCAACGGCCCGCATGATGGTGCCGGACACGCCCTGTGGAAAGTCGATGGATTGGAGGTAGTCATCCTCAATGTTTGCTGGTGTTTTACACACAGGGCAGAGCTTGCGTACGAGGCGTTGCGCAAAGAACGCACGCACTGCGCTGGACACGAGAAAGGGCTCTACCCCCATATCGACGAGGCGGGTAATGCCGCCGATGGCGTCATTGGTGTGCAGGGTGGAAAACACCAAGTGACCCGTCAACGCAGCGCGGATGGCGATCTCGGTGGTCTCAAGATCGCGCATTTCTCCCACCATGACGACGTTGGGATCTCCGCGCAGAATACTGCGGAGCCCGGTGGCAAAGCTCAGGCCAATTTCTGGTTTCACCGCAATCTGCACAGCCCCTGGCAGTTTGTATTCGACTGGGTCCTCGATGGTAACGATGCGACGATGAGTCTGATTCAGTTCCGTCAAGAAGGCATACAACGTGGTGGACTTACCTGAACCAGTCGGGCCAGTAATGAGGATGATGCCGTTGGGAAGTTTGAGCAGCTCTTCCACGACCGGCCGCACCGTGTCAGTCATGCCGAGACGGTTCAGACTGACCTGCTGCTGACCGAGAAGACGGAGACTGACGCTTTCACCTTCCACGGACGGGATCGTGGCGACGCGGACGTCGATGGGCATGCCGTCCATTTGCAAATTGATGCGGCCATCTTGCGGCAATCGCTTTTCTGCGATGTCCAGGCGTGCCATGATCTTCAGACGCGCAATCACACTGGACTGTAGCGACTTGATGTTCTCCGGCACGGGTAGTTCTTCTAGCCGACCGTCAATGCGGTAGCGGATGCGCAAGCGGTCTTCCTGCGGTTCGACGTGGATGTCGGTCGCACGTTGTTCGAGCCCGCGGCGGATGATCTGATTCACGAAGCGCACAACGCTGGCTTCTTCGTCCTCGTCCTCTTCATTGAGGTTGGTGACCTCCTCACGAAAGTCCTCAGAACCCCAGTCCGCACGACCGCGCAGGATACGCTCAAAGGTGTCTGCACCCAGACCGTAGAGCTTCTGTAAGCCCTCGACGATCTGTGTGCGCTGGCCGACGTGCCAGATGACGGGGTAGCGCAGACTGGTGGCCACCTGCTGACGGGTGACGAGATTTAGCGGATCACAGGAGGCGACGTGTAGCACCTGGGTCGGTGGATCTTCGCTGCCCTCCTCTGGCTTGATCTCCTCTAATTGGATCGGTAAGACGCGCTGTTTCAGGGCGACCTCCGCTGGCACATGGCGGCGCAGCGCGGAGTCCACCGGCTTCAATGAATCCCCCTCCCACCAGGGTAGGGTCAGGATTCGGGCGAGCGACATGAGGAACTCGCGCTCGTTGACGCCCTCACAATCCAGAACGGCATCGACGAATGACGTCTGATTGTAGCAGGATTCTTCGACAGCCTGCCGGACCGCCTCATTATTGGCGCAGCCAGCTTCGGTCAGGAGTTGTTCGATCAAGTGCATCATGGTGGGGAATTCCCAGCGTCTAGAAGGTAAGAGCGATGAAAGTTAGAGTAAATTACGGTCTGATTGTTATCAATAATTATGGTAATTCATGAAAATAGCAAGTGTTAAATAAACCTAAACCATCAGAAAGCATTGAAATTATTGTTTGGAGGGACTTGCGGCTCGTGGTGACTTTTTGAATCATCCGGGCGGCAGAGGTTGCCTTTTCTCCGATCCACCCTAGGTTGTGCGCCCCTTTTTCCCTTTCCAATTATGATCAAAGTCGGCCTCGTCTCCCTCGGTTGCGCCAAAAACCTCATCGACTCAGAAATCATGGTCGGCCACCTCCAGCAGGCTGGCATGATGATGACGCCGGAACCAGATCTGGCGGATGTGCTCATCATTAACACCTGCTCATTCATCGATATGGCGAAGAAGGAGAGCATCGGTGCCATCCATGAAGCGGTGGACTCTCGCGATGGCAGCACGAAGCGTGCGAAGCAAAAGATCATCGTCGCTGGGTGTCTCTCCCAGCGCTTTGGGCAGGAGCTTCCCGGCCTGATGCCGGAAGTCGATGCTTTTATTGGTCTGGATCAGATCACTCAGGTTGCGCCGATTATTAATGGGTTGATGGGCAAGAAAGACCCAGAACAAGAAAACCTGGTCACCAAGAACTCCAAATACATCCCTGATTACGATACCCCGCGCTTTCGCCTGACGCCGAAGCACTTCGCGTACATCAAGATCGCCGAGGGCTGTAATCACCCTTGCTCCTTCTGCATCATCCCACGCATCCGGGGCCGCCACCGCAGCCGCACCCAGGAGAGCGTCGTGCAAGAGGCTCGCCAGCTTGTAAAGGCTGGGGTGAAGGAGATCAACCTCATTTCCCAGGACACGACCTATTTTGGCATGGACAAGTGGGAAGGAGATCGCCCTCGCCCGACCAGCGGCGTGGATTCGTCCAAGGGTGAATCTCTCTCCACTCTCATCCGGGCGTTGAACGAGATTGAAGGCGACTTCTGGATCCGCCTGCTCTACACCCACCCTGCACATTGGAGCGATGACCTCATCCAGGCCATTGCAGAGAGCCCCAAAGTGGCCCGCTACATCGACATGCCGCTCCAGCACATCAGCGATAACATGCTGAACCACATGAAGCGTGAAACCGACAGCGCCTACATCCGCGATCTCATCAGGCGCATCCGCGCTGGTATTCCCGGCATCGGTATCCGCACCACATTCATCGTCGGCTTCCCCGGCGAGACCGAGGCGGATTTCAATGAACTGATTCAGTTCATCGAGGACACCAAATTCGAGCGCGCCGGAGTCTTCCAATATTCACGCGAAGAAGGCACCCGAGCAGAGAAGATGGAAGACCAGATCCACCACATGACCCGCAAGGCCCGCTACAACGAAGCCATGCGCGCCATCCAGCGCGGGGTGGAGCACTACAACCGCCAGCAGATCGGGAAGACGAAGCGCGTGCTCATTGAGGAGCCAGGCGTCGCACGCGGCGAACTGGATGCGCCAGACATCGACACGACCATCTTTGTGAACAAGAAGCTGCCCGTCGGTGAATTTGCCGACGTAGAAATCAAGGAGTGGCGCGGGTATGACCTCGTCGCTGCTTGAGGGTGAGTTCAGTGAAAAGAAATCAGTGATCAGTAATCGGTCCGCAGTCAAAAAATCAACCAAGCAAAGCCATGTCCATCTGGGATTACGCCAATCCACAACTCAAAGACCTCGTCGCTTACGAACCTGGGAAGCCGATTGAGGACGTCGCACGCGAGCTAGGACTCGCGCCAGAAAGTATCATCAAGCTGGCATCGAACGAGAACCCTCTCGGCCCATCGCCCAAGGCGCAGGAGGCCATGCAGAAGGTGATTGGCGAAGCCCACATCTATCCTGATGGCGGCGGCTGGAAGCTGCGCAATGCCATCGCTGAAAAGTTTGGCTTAGATCGCAGCAACGTCATCCTTGGTTGCGGGTCCAATGAAGTCATCGAGTTCATCGGTCACTCGTTCCTGAAGCCTGGCGACAACATCATCACCGCGGAGCACGCCTTCCTTGTGTACAAGCTCATGGCCAAGGTCTTTGGGGCGGATACCATCGAAGTGCCAGATCCAGGTTACGTCCATGATCTCGACGCCATGGCTGCCGCCATCACGCCGCAGACCAAAGAGATTTTTATCGCGAATCCAAACAATCCGACGGGAACACTCGTCAGCCAGGAGCAGATCGACCGTTTCATGGCCAAAGTGCCACCGCATGTGGTCGTCGTCTTTGACGAGGCCTACTACGAGTTCCTCGACAATCCGCCAGACACCCTGAAATACGTCCGCGAAGGTCGCAACGTCATCGTCTTGCGGACCTTCTCCAAGATCCAGGGCCTCGCCGGTCTGCGGATTGGCTACGGTCTCGGACCCCCGGACTTGATTGAGGTCCTCCAGCGCACCCGTCAGCCATTCAACACCAACTCCTTCGCCCAGGCAGCAGCGCTGGCGGGGTTGCTCGATCAAGAGCACCAGGACAAAACCAAGCGCATCACCGACGAAGGCCGGGACTACCTCCAAAACGAGTTTGACTCACTAGACCTCGAGTACGTGCCAAGTTACGCGAACTTCGTTCTCGTCAAAGTCGGTGATGGTAACGCCGTCTTCAAGGCCATGATGGCCAAAGGCATCATCGTCCGCGCCATGGCCGCCTACAAA
>CAZCAL010000157.1:0-6043 GCA_964496625.1 uncultured Verrucomicrobiaceae bacterium
CCTTGCGGCGGTCTTCTCCTGGCTTGATTTCAGGCGTTTCACCACCAAGGACCTTTGGCTTCATGACTGCTTGAGTCCGGAAGTGACGGGACTCCCCACCCTTGCTGTTATAGACAATGACTTCCTGAGGATCATCAGTCTGCTTTCTGCCGATCTGGGTGAAGAAGGCCTTGAAGGCGTAGTAGTCATCCATGGTCCAGCGATCAAACGGATGGTTATGACACTGGGCACACTGAATCCGCATCCCCATGAATACCTGTGCGATGTTCTCAGTGACCTTGAGAGGGTCGAGTTCCATCTGGTAGTAGTTCACCGCTGGATTGGACACGGTGCCGCCTGTCGCAGACAGCAACTCAATGACGATTTCATTGAGAGGCACGTTCTTTGCAACGCGCTCTGAGAGCCAGTTGTAATAGAGCAGAGCGTTCTTATAGAACGGCGGGCTGTTGTTGTTGAGGCCGGAACGGATCTGGAGGAGTTCCGCCCACTTCATCACCCAAAGGTCCGTAAACTCTTTGCGATCCAAGAGGCTATCGACCAAAGCTTCACGCTTTTTCGGATTTGCATCGGCAAGGAAGGCACGCGTGTCTTCTGCCTTTGGATAGACGCCCAAAACGTCGATAAAGGTGCGGCGAACGTATTCCTCATCAGAGCAGATTCCAGAAGGCAAGATGCGCAGTTTGTGGAGCTTTTCATCGACCAGTTGGTCAATGTAATTTGTTTCAGCAAGCTTAGGCCGCTCATACTGCAAATTTGCGGGGATGACCAAGGTCTGCGCCGTGGTGCTATAAACGTCGTAGCGAGCCAACATGAAGGCCGCACCACGATCACCGGAAGTCACTAGCCCCAGTTTGGAAACGGAAGCAACCGGATCATTGTTGGACATGAACAGAGCCAGTGAGGTCACATCGCGATCTGTGCCATCCGAGTAGGTGGCACGCACCGTGATCTGCTGGTTTGCACCAGCCCCTTCAAGAACCATCTGTTTTGGAAAAATCTCAATACCGGTGACTTTCGCCGTATCGGGCTTGTCATCTGGAGTTCCTGCGGAGATCCACTCCAACAGCGCTTTGTTGTATTGGCTATCTTCCTCAAAGCACTGGTTGCCAGAATGAGGCACTGCACCGACAGCTTTTTCAACGAGGCAGCTCTCTTCTGGAATAGCCAAATTGATGCGGCGGCCCGGCATCTCGCGGGTAATGCGGATGAAGTCGCCCGCAGGGTCCATGCCGAAGAGGGAGAGCCGGAATCCGTCTTTGCCGCGCGCCGCGCCATGGCAACCACCTTGGTTACACCCCCCACGCATGAAGACTGGCATGACATCCAGGCGGAAGGAAATCGCGCGATCAGCAGTGCCTCCAGCAACAGCCACAGCGGCCTTGGCAGTCATGCCACCAAGGCTGGCGGTGACTTCAGTGGAGCCTTTCTCAATGATGGGGCGGAGGGTGACGTCGTCGAGCGCAGCCACCTTCGGATCCGCAACTGCGAGGTTCGAAAAACGTGTCACGTCTTTCGTGGTTGCATCCTTGAATGTGGCCATGACAACCACCTGATGGAAATCACGTTTTGTTTCCAAGGAAAAGCGATCTGGGAAGATCTCGATGCGCTGGAGCTGCGGGAGTTTCTTCTGCAGTTCCGCCATCGCCTTGACCTCTTCAGCACTACGGTAACGTAGCGTCAATCCTTGTGGGATCTTGGCACCTTCGGCGACCCAGCGCTTCAGGGTGCCTATTTCCGCCGCAGTCAGCGGATCACCTTTCGGCGGCATGATGTCATCGTGCCCTTTCGGCAGTAGCACACGCTTGAGGATTTCAGATTCGTCAGGCTTCCCTGGAACCAATGCCGAACCGCTTTCGCCGCCCTTGATCATTGCCTCAACGGAGGTCATCAGGAGATCTCCCTTAGCCTTGTTGGCGTTGTGACACTCCAAACACTTCGTCTCAAGCACTGGCTGGACTTGGCTGGGGAAATCTAGCGCTGCTACCACTTGTGTCGGTGCTGCTGCTGGCTTCGCTGCCGCCACGGGTGCCGCCGGAGCAGGCGTCGCCACAGGAGCTGGGGCAGTTTTTGCCACAGGCGGCGGAGCTGCGGGCGCAGGCGCGGGTGCCGGGGCTGGTGCGGCCACTGCCTGGAGGCAGAGGCTCATGGACAATGCAAGGATCGTCGCGGTGGGTTTCATGGGAGTTTTTTGGGGGAAATTAGGGGCGTAGAACCTACGCTGCCAGAGCAGCGGTCTATCACGGGCACTCGACTACTTTTTCGCAGCCATCGCCTCCTGGCGAAGTTGCTCCAGACGGGACAAGGGCTTCGGTGCGGCAGGTTTTGGTGCTTCTTTCGGGGCGTTCGCCGCCACCACTGGAGCGGCAGCAGGCGCTACAGGCGCTGGACGAGGCTTGTCAATGCGGAGAATCGAGCCCAATGCAATCCTGTGGGTGGAGATGCCGCCGGGCACCGGGACATCGACTTTCACAAACAGGTTACCTTGCTTACCGATAGGCGATTTGTCAGTGGTCCGGACCGTGAAACTAACTTCTTTGGTGTCCTTGGTGATTTTGGCGGAATCAATGGGGATCGTGTCTGGCACACCCAGCACTTGCGCGACCGCCTCACCCTCAAAAGGCTGGAGAAGCTCCAATTTGCAAACCATGACAGCTTCCTGACCCTGTTCAACAGCCGTGAGCGCCATCGTTGGTGCATTGATGGAGGCAGGGCCAGTCGTCACTTCGCAATACGGGGATGCGTTGTAGATGCGGCCGTTGCCTGCGTCAGCTTCACCCATGACAGTGAAGTTCCATTTGCCAGCCGGCACGCCGCCATTGGCGTCTAAGTTGAACACGCACTCCGTGCCCCCCTCTGGAATGGTCTGCTCTCCCAAGCAACTAACTCCTGGAGGCTTCCACATCATAAACACCCGAATTGGAGCTTTGAATCCTTCTTTGCGCTTCGCTACGACTTTCAAATCAGACACCCCCTGGACCACCAACGGTGTCGTGGGTTTGACAATCTCCAAGGAATAAGGAGCCTCCTCGATCACCGCCACAGGCAATTGGTCCTGAATCTCGGTGTAGTAGATCACGTTGCCAGAGCGGACGATATCGAACTCCTGCCGAAGCGTGCCGACCACCTTCACCGCCGGATCGACGGACTTCAACGCGATAGGCACGAGGCCATGACCAAGCGGAGCATCGGGCGCAGCTTCGAACAAAAGCGGAAGGTTCGGGAGATCCTTCGGAAACACATCAGTGAGCAACTTTGCCCCCTTCGGCATCCCTGGAGTTTCGAACTTAAAGTCACCTGAAACATTGTTGCGGCTGATATTTACCAAGGTCGCGTACCGTCCACCCTTGGGGATCGCAATGAACTGTCTGATGTGCGTGTCATTGACCACATACTGCGGCGAAGCGAAAACAAGGCTGGGCTGGGAGGCCACCATTTCGATTCGATACACGAAGTTCGGCCCGCCCCGCTCGAGCTGATCTGTCACCCGCACAAAATAATCGCCATCCGCAGGAATACTGACGGTCATTTTGCTATCGAGCCGACGACGACCGCCGCCATCGTCATTCCCCGCGAGGCTTGCACCTTTATCATTATAAATGTTGACCACACTATCTAGCGGAGACCCAAGCAGCTGAGCGAAGGCTTGCACCTCCACCTTCAGACCTTTCTTCAGAGTGACCTTAAAATAATCCACGTCCCCCGCCTTCTCGATGATGCCGTTCAGCGCGAAAGGCTCGCCCAATGTTACAGGTGTTGCTTTCGCCTGCTCATCGTTTGGCTCCACCTCGAGCGCATTGTCGAATGCAGTGACTCGGAACGGATTGCCAGATGGGGCCGCAGCTTGGCTCTTGGAATAGAGCATGTAATTTTCATCCACTTGAGCGGGAATAACGACATCCTCTTCAAAGCTAGCGCCATCGTGTTCAATAAAGCGCACCTTTGCCGTGGTGCCGGCCTTTCCTCCCGCAGGATAGACGACCTCCGGCCGCCGAAAGCTCCCCACATGCAACCGGTAGAACGAGGTGCCACCGCCGCGATACGAAGACTCACGCATCAGGATGAAGTAATCACCATCTTCCTCTGCCACGTAGGAGCAGTAACCGTCCTGACGATGCAGGATAGTATCGTCGGAGTTCACCTTCTCAAAGCGGTCCTTGTCCAGAATGGCGATATACGGATCAAATGTCGTGTAACCCAAGCGCAGACCGTCAGCCTCAAGGCTGATGCGTTGCCCCTTTTTCGCGGTGATTTTGTAATAATCTACATCCTCGCTCTGAACGACGCCTTCGATGGTCTGATCGAAGCCGATCTGCTGGGCGGTATCAAATTCGTTATTCGGCTCCTTTTCATCCACGTTCGGGAATGGGCCAACGAAGAACTGCCGTGCGTGGGATACCCCTGTTCGCGTGCGGATTCGCATCGAGTGATTCCCCGGCAGCACTTCCTGGCCAATTGTGATGACGCACTCCACCTTATTTTTTTCAACCTTCCCGACGGACTTCATCGCGAAACCAGGCGAATTGAAGATAATGCCCTCAAAATCGTCTAGCTTATCGCCGGTGAGAGTGAGGTTCAGTTCGCTACCGCGCTGGCCACCGTTTGGCTTGGTGCCAGTAAACGTCGGATAAGCGGCCTGGAGGGCTCCGCTGCAAAATACAGAAGCGACAGCCATTCGAACGCAGAGGGATTTCAGGGGGGATTTCATGGGCAATGAGAATTCAGCTGGTACATACGCGCCAATCACTGATCGTTCTTGCGGACAGCGAAAAAGCGGTAGAGGCAGTGAACAGGCGTTTTTGGGATGGAAGACGAAAAAGGGGCCGCAACATACGCCAAATTCTGTGTCCGTCTTTCGCATTCGTTTTCCCTCCCAAAAAACTCTTCTCCAATGACAAAACTGCGTTTTCGGGCTCGCCATCGCCCCCTCAACCGAAGTAGTATCCCGTCCCCCCCTTTGATTTAGAAATCCGCCTTTCATCCTCAATGAAAAACCTCACACTCATCGGCACTGAAAATATCCCGACGGCCGAGGGCTGCCTGACCATCCCCAGCAGATTGAGTTTTGATGATCTCATCCGGCTCGAAACAGTCCTAGCTGGGCGTCAGATCGTATACCTCTTTGAACAAGGGGTCTCCCACTCGGCAGCAGTCACCGGCCACCTTGAAAAAGAAACCACTCAAGCACTGGTCATCGTTCCAGAAGCAACGGACCTCGCTACCTTCCGTCGGTCCGTTGGCCAAGTGGTAAAAGAAGGTGCCGTGGTCGTGTACGTGCCTGCAGAGGCAGCCACAGTGACCGCTCCACTGACGACTGTGCCAGGCTCGAAGTTGGAGTTTCTCATCAAGGCAGAGGTCCCCATCCTGCCACTTCACATCCACTACCCCAGCGAGGTCGCAATGGACGTTGAACCCCACCATCCCGCTTCGGAGGTCGTCATGGCTTTTGGCAGACTTCTTGACGGCGAAGACCGCAGCCTTGCTGGCTATCAGGAGCAGCTTCTGTCCCTGTCGGAGCAGTGCTTTTCACGCCACAAAGCACTCGACTGGCACCTTGGCATCGCTCTCCTTCGCGGGTTCAAAAAACACGGTTCGCGGAACTATGTGGTGGACGGCAAGGATGATCGCAAAATGCCTTACAGCCATGTTTTCGCGGCTGCCTGTGCACTCAGTCGTCACATCAAAGCACAAACGAATAAGCAGCGCGTGGGCGTCATCCTGCCGCCCGGCATCGGCGGTCTCATCGCCAACATGGCCGTGATTTTTGCTGGCAAAATTCCAGTGAACTTTAACTTCACCGCTGGACGGAGTGCTGTGCAGTCTGCCCTGCGTCAGGCAGACGTGGACCACTTTGTCACTGCCGACACCTTTGTGCGGAAAATGCAAGCCTTCCCGTGGCCACCGCTCAAGCAAATGACCTTCCTGGAGCGCCTGCTGCCGACTTTAAAAAAGAAGATTGGCCTCTGGCTAGTGGTCACCAAGCTCCTGCCTGCCGTCTTGCTGGCCAAAATCTTGGGTGTGCCGCTCAATGGGGGCAATAAAGAGG
>CAZCAL010000157.1:6053-9245 GCA_964496625.1 uncultured Verrucomicrobiaceae bacterium
CCTTTATACCTCAGGCTCAACCGGCGAACCCAAAGGAGTCGCCCTCAGTCACCGCAATATTCTCGCCAACGTCGCTCAATTTGGTAGCAGACTGAACCTCAACGGCAATGACAGCGTGCTCGGCTGCCTCCCACTTTTCCATAGCTTTGGCTGCACCGTCACCCTGTGGTATCCGATCATCCAGGGTCTAAATTTGGTTACCTATCCCTCGCCCATCGAGTGCAAGAAGCTTGCCGAACTCATCGCCAAGCACAACGTTACTCTGATGCTGGCCACGCCGACCTTCCTGCGCGGTTATCTGAAGGGAGTCAACCGGGAGCAACTCGCCCCGATCAAACTCTGTGTCACTGGTGCCGAAAAACTTCCCACTACTGTCGCCGAGTCTTTCGAAACACGCTTCGGCAAGCGGGTGTTTGAAGGCTACGGCCTGACGGAGACTTCTCCTGTATCCAACGTCAACCTCCCAGACCCCATGCCCATTGGCAACGAAGGCCACGCTTGGCTCCCAGCCTACCGCCTTGGGTCCGTAGGCCAGATGATCCCAGGCCTCGCGGTTCGTATCACACACCCAGAGACGAATACCCCGCAGTCCATCCACCAGAGCGGCATGATCTGGTTCAAGGGTGCCAATATCTTCCAAGGTTATCTCAACGACCCAAAACGCACGGCCAGTGTCCTTGACAAAGATGGCTGGTTCCGCACAGGAGATATCGGCCGCGTCGATATGGATGGCTTCTTGTACATCGAAGGACGGCTCTCCCGGTTCTCCAAAATCGCAGGCGAAATGGTCCCCCATGAGACTGTCGAAGACGCCCTCGTCAAAGCATTGGGTCTTGAGAACGAAGCTGCACGCCGCATCGCCGTCGTCGGCGTTCCAGATATTGATCGAGGGGAAGCTCTCATCCTCCTGACCACGCTCTCAGGCGGCCCAGAACAGCAGGAGATCCTCGACCTGCGGTACCGCCTCCTTGATCGAGGAGTCCCTCCCCTTTGGATTCCCAAAAAGATGATCCGAATCAGCGAAATTCCAGTCCTAGCCTCCGGCAAGCTCGACGTCCAAGGCTGCGAAAAAGTCGCCCGAGCGGGGTCCTAGGAACGCCCCCTCCCGCGGCGACGAATGACTAGAGGTGCGAATACAGCGCCTCGACCAGACTTAGCGCTTTCTTCCCTGGCAGGATTCCCAGCTCCATCTGATTCATCACATAAGCAAAAGAAATGCCGTTTTCGGGGTCGGCAAACGCCAGGCTGCCACCCGCACCTGGATGTCCGTAGGCACGCTTTGAGGGGCCAAATAGCTGCCGCACCTTTCCACCAGTTTCGGGATCGATGGGGTCCTTCATCATTCCGAGACTGAAGTCACAAGGCAATCGCAACACCAGATCGTCCGCAGAAGACGAAACGACACCCTCCAGAAGCGATAACACCTTTTCAGAGACAACTTGTTCCCCCTGCCAGCAGCCACCGTTAGCCAACATCGCGTAAATCTTTCCCAAGCCCGAGGCGCTCCCGACCCCACCCATCGCGGGATAACCACGCTGCCACGTCTCCGACTGGTTCATGTCTGCAACTGCATGCAGTCCCACTGGAGTCGAGAATGCCAGCGCCGTCGGCGATCCAGGCGTAGCTAAAGCACGCTGAAACTGCGGATCTTGGGCCTCCAGGCTAAACTTACCCGGATAGAGAGTCGCCACGCGCGGCCAAGCGCGCTGTGGGAGTCCGATCCAGAAATCCACCTCCATGGGGGAACCAAACACTTCATGGAAGAACTCGCCCAAGGATTCTAGCCCACTGAGTCTGCGCACAATTTCGTCCAACAAAAATCCAAATGTCCGCGCATGGTAGCCCTGTTGTGTGCCGGGTTCGTGCAAAGGTTGCTGATGCTCGAGCGCCAAGATCACAGCGTCGAAATCAAAGATTGGCACCCTTTCCGTCAGTCCATACAGCCCCGCCGTATGGGACATTAACTGGGAAAAAGTGATCTCTGCCTTCCCTCCACCCACAAATTCTAGCCACGCATCGGATACCGGCACATCAGCCTCCAATCGAGCCTCGATCCAGGCATACAGACACGCTAGAGCAGCAGGACCTTTCGTCGCAGACCAAACTGGAACCAGTGTTTCTCTTGTCCAGGGCTGCGTACGCTCTCGATTGGTAAAGCCCGCGTCCAAGGCCAAAATTTCCCGCCCATGTTGCCATATCGAAACCGCAGCACCGAGTTCCGCTCGCGAGCGAAAATTCTCTTCAAACGCACGCTCCACAGCGGCGAGACTGCTGGCAGGGATGGCTGACATCACGTTCTCTCTAAGCGTGCACGCACCGGGTCAAGATCAGGATCCTTTCTCGCGATTGAACGCAGTGACCCATCCATTTCAAAGCTTTGTAGGAGCAGCTTCACAGCCTCGTCTTTGTGACCTAACCGGGCCTCGTAGCACCCGAGGTTGTAATAATAAACCGCCTTCGTTCGCAGCGTCTTCGGTCCGGACCTCAACAGCTCCATCGCCTCAGAAGTACGACCCAATTCGTGCAGACAAAACGCGGCATGAATGTAGCCGCCTGGCTCTTTAGGTGCCAGTTCACAGAGTCGCTGCGCCAGACCCAGCCCCTCCTCCCAGTGCTGGTCCCCCATTAAACAGAGCAAGGTGATCTCCACCACATCAGCACGATCGAAAGACCCTTCCGGCAGCCCGCTGAGTTCGTCCCGTGCGTCTGAATGCATGCCTAGCTCCAGGTAACCCTGGGCAGCCATAATACGGCGGTCAATGGCAGTCATGAGTGGTTGTGACAAAGAGAGCTTCGGGAGTGAGGGGAAGGACGAGGGCAAACTTGGATGCAGACAGAAGCAGATCTATTTCAGTTCCGACCTGTCAGAAGAGGGAACTTCCGATTGCATCCCCGTTGATCAGAACGTAAATCCGGCGCGTGAACAAGGCTTTTGTTTTGGGGGCAGGATTGGGGGAGCGGCTCAGACCACTGACGGCGCAGTTGCCCAAACCGATGATCCCCGTTTTCCACCGTCCATTGATCACGTACGCCTTTGACCATCTCCTGGCCGTCGGCGTGCGTGAATTCATCGTCAATACGTACCACCTCCCGGCAGCGTACGGTGCCGCTTTCCCAGATTCCCGCTACCAAGGCGCTCCCATCCACTTCCGCCATGAAGCACCCGTGAGGCTGGAAACGGCAGGCGGCATC
>CAZCAL010000158.1:0-9230 GCA_964496625.1 uncultured Verrucomicrobiaceae bacterium
GCGTGCTCCTCGGTTCCGGTGAAAACATCAAGGCAGGTGACGAAGTCAAAACCACAGGCCGCCTCCTTTCCGTCCCTGTCGGCAAAGCCCTCCGTGGCCGCGTCGTCAACGCCCTCGGACAGCCCATCGATGGCAAAGGTGAAATCAAAGGTGACGCCCAGTATCCAGTTGAAAAGCTCGCTCCTGGCATCATTGCCCGTAAATCCGTCTCCGTACCAGTGCAGACGGGTATCATGTCCATCGACGCCATGATTCCAATCGGCCGCGGCCAACGTGAGCTGATCATCGGTGACCGCTCCACCGGCAAGACCACCATTGCCGTCGATACTATCATCTCCCAGGCTCAGCAAAACAAGGCTGCTGAACAAGGCAAGCTGCAGGGCCACAAGCCCCTCTATTGCATCTACGTCGCCATCGGCCAGAAGCAGTCCAACATCGCCCGCGTCGTCAAGACTCTGGAAGATGCAGGTGCCATGGAATACACCACGATCGTCAGCGCATCCGCCTCTGACTCTGCGGTGAACCAATACCTCGCCCCTTATGCTGGTTGTGCCATCGGTGAATGGATCATGGATCAGGGTGATGATGCATTGATCGTCTTTGATGACCTTTCCAAGCAAGCTGTCGCTTATCGCCAAGTGTCCCTCATCCTGAAGCGCCCATCCGGCCGCGAAGCTTATCCTGGCGACGTGTTCTATCTCCACTCCCGCTTGCTTGAGCGCGCCTGCCGCGTCAGTGAGAACTATGGTGGCGGTTCCATGACCGCTCTGCCAATCATCGAAACTCAGGCCGGCGACGTTTCCGCTTACATTCCGACGAACGTGATCTCCATCACAGACGGCCAGATCTTCCTGGAAACCGACCTCTTCTATCAAGGCATCCGCCCAGCCATTTCCGTCGGTCTTTCCGTGTCTCGCGTGGGTTCTGCCGCTCAGACCAAGGCCATCAAAAAGGTCTCCGGCACCACCAAGCTGGATCTTGCGCAGTTCCGCGAACTCGCTGCCTTCGCGCAGTTTGGTTCCGACCTCGACGCTGGCACCAAGGCAAAACTGGATCGCGGTGCACGCATCGTGGAGCTTTTCAAGCAGCAGCAGTATCAGCCAAAGAGCCTGCCAATCATGGTCTGCTCCCTCTACGCGATGCAAAAGGGATATTTCGACAACGTCGCCGTTGACCGCATCAAAGAGTGCCAAGCCAAGCTCGAAGAATATCTCACCAACCGCAAGGAAGCCCTCCTCGGCAAGTTGGCGAACGAGAAGACTCTCGACAACGTCGAAGCCGATCTCAAGACCGCTCTCGAAGACTTCAAGTCGAGCTGGAAGTGAGATTGATCTGAGATCTCCAATTTCAAATCTCCCATTTTAAGTCATGCCAAGCACACGCGACATCCGCCGCCGAATCAAATCGGTCAAAAACACGGCCCAGATCACCAAGGCCATGCAGCTGGTCGCGGCCGCGAAGATGAAAAAGGCGCAGGATCAGGCCGCCAACGGTCGCGCCTATGCCGAGCTGCTGAACAAAGTTCTCGTCAGCCTGCGTGAAAACGCAGAGGAAGGTATCCACCCCTTCTTTACTGAAGGAACGGGAGACAAGACACTGGTCCTCCTCGTTGCCAGCGACAAAGGTCTCTGCGGAGCCTTGAACACCAACCTATTCAAGGCCCTTATCAACAAGGACCTCGCTGGCGAAGTCGAATACCTGACGATCGGCAAGAAAGCGGTTCAAGCCATCAACCGTCTGCGCCGCACTTTGGTCGCGGACTTCCCAATCAAAGACCCTGCCCGCTTTGCAGAAGTTCGCGCTGTGGGTAAGTTCATCCAGGAAAAATATCTCACGGGCGAATACAAGAAGGTGTTGGTCTGCTTCAACAATTTCGTCAACACCGTCACCATCGTTCCGACCGTCGAGCAATTGCTTCCGGTCAATCCAGTGACCCTGGGAGGTAAGCGCGACTGGGCTGGCGTCGGCGAAGGCACCGCCCCTGAGGAGGCACATGTGGATCGCCTCTACACCTTTGAGCCCGACGCAGCATCGGTCTTTGCATCCGTGCTGCCTCAATACGTCAACGATACCGTTTATCAGATGGTGCTGGAATCACGTGCGTCCGAGCACTCCAGCCGGATGGTCGCCATGAAGAACGCCACCGACAACGCCAAGCAGATGATCAAAGATCTTAGCCTCGAGTACAACAAGCTACGTCAGGCCGCGATCACCAACGAACTCCTCGAAATCACCACCGCCAAGATGGCCCTCGAATAACCCCATCTGCGAACTTCTATTCCCAATCTCCCAAGTCTTATGAGCAACATCGGCAAAATCGTTCAAGTCATCGGTCCCGTGGTGGACGTGGATTTCTCCGCCACCGGACAGCTTCCAGCCATCTACAACGCGCTGGAAATCAAGCATGAGCAAGGCGGCAAGCCTGTCACCCTTACCTGCGAAGTTCAGCAGCACTTAGGTGATGGCTGGGTCCGTTCCATCGCGATGATTTCCACCGAAGGCCTCAAGCGCGGCATGGACGTCGTCGATACCGGTGGCCCGATCACGGTGCCTGTCGGTGAAGAGGTCCTGGGTCGTATTTTCAACGTCACTGGCGAAGCCTGCGATGACCAGCCGTTCCCAGCGACTGAAAAACGCTACGCCATCCACCGCCCCGCCCCAGCATTGGTGGATCAGAACCCGTCTGCTCAGATTCTTGAAACCGGCATCAAGGTTATCGACCTCATCTGCCCGTTCACCAAGGGTGGTAAAGTCGGCGCCTTCGGTGGTGCTGGCGTCGGTAAGACCGTCGTTATCATGGAGCTGATCAACAACATCGCCAAGGGCCACGGCGGTTACTCCGTCTTCGCGGGTGTGGGCGAACGTACCCGTGAGGGGAACGATCTCTACCACGAAATGATCGAGTCCGACGTTATCAAGGTGAAGAAGAACGGTCACGATATCGTCAAGAACGAACAAGGTGGTTACATCAGCGAGCCGGGCTCAAAGGTGGCCCTTGTTTATGGCCAGATGAACGAGCCTCCTGGTGCTCGTCTCCGCGTCGCCCTCTCCGCCCTCTCCATGGCTGAGTATTTCCGCGATGAGAAGAATCAGGACGTGCTTTTCTTTGTCGATAACGTCTTCCGTTTCTCCCAAGCTGGTTCCGAAGTGTCCGCTCTCCTTGGACGTACACCTTCCGCCGTGGGTTACCAGCCCACCCTTGCCGCAGAAATGGGCCAGATGCAGGAACGTATTACCTCCACCAAGAGCGGTTCGATCACCTCCTTCCAGGCCGTTTACGTCCCTGCGGATGACCTTACTGACCCAGCTCCGGCGAACACCTTCGCTCACCTTGACTCCACCGTCGTGCTTGAGCGTTCCTTGGCTGAGCTTGGGATTTATCCTGCCGTTGATCCTCTTGCATCCGTTTCCAAGGCACTCGCACCTGAAATCGTCGGCGAAGAACACTACCGCGTCGCCCGTGGCGTCCAGCGCGTGCTTCAGCGTTACAAAGATCTTCAAGACATCATCGCGATTCTCGGGATGGATGAGTTGAGCGAAGAAGACAAACTTACCGTCTTCCGTGCCCGCAAACTACAACGCTTCCTCTCCCAACCCTTCCACGTCGCTGAAATCTTCACCGGCACGAAGGGCGAGTACGTCAAAGTGACTGACACCATCAGAGGTTTCGCTGAAATTCTTGATGGCAAGCACGACAACGTTCCCGAGGCCAACTTCTACATGAAGGGCGGCATCGACAGCGTCGAGAAGGCCTAATTGAGGGATTCTCAACCTGAAAACCGAACTCGGAAAACGTCTCCTATGCCTTTAAAACTCGAAATCGTCACCTCAGAAGCCCGCATCTTCCCGACCAAAGACGCGGAAGGTCAGCTCGGCTCCAACATGGTTGACGGTGTCTTGTTGCCAGGCTCAGACGGCGAACTGGGCGTGTTGCCCATGCACGCCCCGCTGGTGACCACTCTCCAGCCTGGCGAACTCCGCTACACCGTCGGTGGTAAAACCACTGAACTCGCTGTCGGCGAGGGCCTCGTTGAAATTACCCAAGAAGGCGTTCGAGTTCTCACTGATATGGCCGTCGATGCAGATTCCATCGACGAAAAAGCCGTTGAAGAAGCCCTCGAACGCGCCAAGAAGTCTCTTGAGGAACTGAAGCCCGGCGAGCAACAGGAAGAAGTGGCCGCAGTGATGGCTATGATCCAGCGCTCCACCGCGCAGCTTCACCTGAAGAGAAAGCGCCGGACGATCTAAAGGTCGCGGCACTGTCGAAAATAGGTCCTATAACTAATAGGACCTATCGGTTCTCAGGGGCACTGCCCCTGTTACGCAGCAGACACCTCAAAGCCTTCGCGATACTGCTTCGTCAGCAACTTATCGGCTTCGGGGTGATTTGGGAAGGTCAGGTTCGTGGTATCCCAGTCCAAGGTAATCCCTTGATCGTCCATGCGACCCGTCACTGGATCGACGGTCGCCTTGGCTAGACGTGTGATGACATTGCCCAGTTGAACCGTCTCAGCCAGCGGACCCGCGTAATGGAAGCCATCGCTGGTCTTTGCGCCCGCAAGGCAGGCATCCACCCAGACGTGCCAGTGGCTCTTGCCCTCCTCCTTGGGATACTTGAAGCCGGTAAAGTTCTCCACGGGATAGAGGCGAGGTCCTGCCACATGCGCTAGGACGAGGTTCCCCTTTTCCCCAATAAAAACGGAACCACTCTTGGGCAATTCAAGCTCCGGTGGCATCTTCGCGATTTTACGATCTGGATGCAATCCCCCATCACTCCAGGTCACCTTCAGCGTGTCCCCTGCGATCATGTCATTGCCAGGAAAGACATACTCAATGGTCTCGTTCACCGGCCAGACATGATGGTTCACACCGCTATTGCGAGCGCTGATTTTGATCGGAGCATTCAGCCCCAGCGCAGTGAAGACGGGGTCCAAAATGTGGCAGCCAAAATCGCCCAATGCCCCACCGCCAAACTCCTGCCAATCGCGCCAGGTGAAGGGGTGATAACCCGGCGCATAATCACGCATTTGCGCGGCACCGATCCAAAGATTCCAGTCCAGTGTTGCAGGCGGCTTGGCACCGCTTGGAGCCGGCTCTAGCAGGCGGGTGCGCTCGTTACCGCTCACCGCCACCCAGGAATGAACCTCTTTGATTTTACCAATCGCACCTTCTTTCAGCAGACGAGTCCCGAGGCGATACTCGATCGCGGAATGGATCTGGTTTCCCATCTGCGTCGTCACGCCCATCTTCTCCGCCCAGAGGCGCATCTGCCGGGCCTCCCACACCGTGTGGGCCAGAGGCTTCTGACAATAGACGTGCTTCTTGCGCTGCATCGCGGCGACCGCCACAGGGGCGTGCATGTGATCAGGAATCCCAACCGTGACCGCATCAACACCATCTCCCAGCTTGGAGAACATCTCCCGATAGTCTTGGAAGTGAGCGATCCCAGGGAAGTCTGCATCCGCTTTGTCGAAGCGCGAGGTATCGACATCGCAGAACCCCACAAACTTCACCGCCGCGTGGGAACCGACGTTTTTCAAATCGCTATAACCCATCCCATTGCAACCCACACAAGCCACCTGGAGCCTGCTATTGAGGTTCTGTCCCCGCACAACGGCAGGAAACGCAAGGGCTGAGGCAGCAAGACTGGACTGACGGAGGAAGGTGCGGCGGTCGGTGGGCATCCGATACCTACGGCTGCCGTAGGCCACGTCTATCCACGGATAAAGGGAACGGCGCGGCGGCATTGCATTGAAGAGCCTGAAAATTACATAACCCAACGAGATCGGAACTGGTAGATTGGCAGACAACCCCCAAACAATCCGGCAGACCTGCTGCTCAATTTTGCCAACGAGCGCAAAAAGTGTTTCGTGCTCCGTGGTTCGTGAACGAAAACTACCCGCACCGATGTCCCCTTCACCGTTCCGTCGCCTCCTCTCCTTCGCCGCTCGGCACTGGAGGATCGCGGCTTGGCAGTTGGGACTGGCGGTGGTCGGCACATTGCTGATCCTAGTCTTTCCGGGGGTCGTCCAATGGTTCATTGATGACATCATCCCAAATCGTCGTTCCGATGCGGTTTGGACTGCGGGTGGCCTCGCCATTTTGGCCTTCCTCATTCGCGAGATTTTGTTCTATGCACGCACACGTGTGAACTGTGAGTTCGAGCAACGCATGATCACGGATCTGCGTGGGCAATTGCATCGCAAGATCGTAAGACTCCCCGTCGGATGGTTTGATCGGCAAAGCACTGGCGACATCCTCACCCGGATGGCTGATGACGTGCCATCCACTCAGCGGGTGATCCTGGAGGGCATCGAGCAAGGCGTGACTGCTGTGCTGCAAATGATGATCACTGCCGTGATGATGTTTATCTCCGATTGGCGACTGGCGCTGATCATCCTGGCTCCGACGCCTTTGATCGCGGCGGGCGGCTGGATCTACAGCCGCTGGGTTGCCCCGCGCTCGACTCTGGCCAGGGAGGCCAGCAGCGCCTTAAATTCCACCCTTCACGACACCATTGCCGGCATTCGGCAGGTGAAAAGCTACACTGCGGAGGACTTGAAGCAGGAAGACTTCTTGCGTGCCAGCGATGTCCTGCGCAAACGCCAGACCCACCTCATGGCAGCATGGGCCTTTTATAGCCCATCAATGACGTTGCTGGGGAATCTTGGTCTCGTTCTCTTGCTCATGACGGGTGCCTGGTGGTGCATCGAGGGAGGAATGACCACTGGCGAACTGATGAAGTTTCTACTGCTGGTCGGCTTCCTTTACGAGCCCATTGCACGTCTGCACGGGGTGAATCAAACGATGCAAAATGGGCTGTCTGCGGCGCGACGCGTCTTTGAAATTTTGGACCGTAAGGAAGAAGAGGATCTGGAGTCTGGCGATGCTGCACACGCCATCCAAGGCCATATCCGTTTCGACGACATCACCTTCTCCTACAATGAGAGCAAGCCTGTACTGCGCCGTGTAAGTCTGGACGTGCCACCCCGCCAGACCATCGCGATCGTTGGCGCAACAGGCTCTGGAAAGACCACACTCTTCCAGCTGCTGGCCCGTTTTTACGATGCTCAAGAAGGGCACATCACGCTGGACAGCAAACCGTTGCAGCAGTACTCCAAGCTATCCCTCCGCGACGCCTTGAGCTATGTGACACAGGATGCATTTCTCTTCGCAGGCACGATCCGATCAAACCTCCTGCTCGGCAAACCAAGCGCCAACGAGGGCGAACTCTGGGAGGCACTTCGACTCGCCAGTGCAGAGGACTTTGTGCAGGCGAAGGCGGACAAACTCGATAGCGAAGTGGGCGAACGCGGGGTGATGCTCAGCGGCGGGGAGCGGCAACGCATCGCCATGGCCCGCGCTTTTTTGAAGAATGCCCCGATTCTTTTGCTCGATGAAGCCACCTCCGCCGTGGACACCAAATCAGAGCATGCCATCCAGGCCGCGCTCGATGCCCTTCGTCAGGATCGCACCTGCATGGTCATCGCACACCGCCTCTCTACAGTGATCGCCGCAGACCAAATCTACGTGCTAAAGCATGGCGAGGTGGTGGCACACGGGAGGCATGAAGACTTGGTGAAGAGCTGCCCCTATTACGCGGAGTTAGCAGCGCTGGCGTTTGACAGACCTGACAAAGGTTAATCCCACCGCTACCACAGATCCACGGGCTGGCCGGGCATGGGACGGATCACCTCAGTCTCAGGGATGCGCTCATTAAATCGGGCCCTAAACCACTCCTGGGATGGCTCTTCACCATGCACTAGGAGGACCTTCTTCGGGCGCACTTTTTCCACATAGTCAGCGATGGATTCACGGCTGGAGTGCGCGCTGAAATCGAAACTTTCTACGCGCGAATGCAACTCCACCGGCGGGCGATCAGCGGCCAATTTCACTGGCTGACCTTGCTTCGCCATGCGCAATGCGTAGCCAGGGGAATCAGGATCCGTGTAGCCGACAAAGGCCACCGTATTGCGCGGATTATCAATGAATTTCCATGCGAACTGATTGGAGGTGGTATTCTCCGTCATCATGCCACTGGACAGCAAATAGATTGCACGCTGCTGATAGACCAACTCAGTGCGACGCTTGCGCGGAGCCACGAGAATATCGATGTCATTCAGCAAACGGAAGTTTTGATAGGACCGCCGTGTCCGACCTGAATAATGATCGTAAAGCACCGTGATTTTCGTGCCCAGACCACCGATGAAGACGGGCATGTTGGGGATCAATCCCTCCTGCCGCAGCTCGTGCATCATGAGCAATAGCTCCTGAGTCTTGCCAAGGGCGAATACCGGAATCAGCACGGAACCCATTGCTTCATGGGTATCTCGAATGACGGCTGCCAGCTTTTCTTTCTCGGACTTCCTGGTGTAGTCCGCCGGTCTCTGGTGGGTGCCTCGAGTGGTCTCCACCAACATGACGTCCACGCCTTCAGTCGGAAAGGCAGCTTCGCGCTCCAAAGTCTGTGCTTCAAAATTCACGTCACCCGTGTAGAACAAGCTATTGCCGTTTTGGCGAATCATCACACCTGCCGACCCAATGATGTGGCCAGCGTCGTAAAACTGCGCCTGGAAGTCCGTATTCGGGATCTCCACCGGACGGCCCACATCCCGATAGAGCCACTGTGCCCTGATCTCATCCAATTCGCGGTGAGTGAACATCGGGTACTCCATGATGTTCTTTTCTTCACGCTGCCGCGTCATCACGTTCACGGAGTTGTGCAGCATCGCGGAACCGATTTCACCTGTGGGCTCCGTCATCAAGACCGGTGCGTGCTCAAAGCGGCTCTGGGCGACAGGCAGTGCGCCGATGTGGTCGTGGTGGGCATGGGTCACGATGATCGCATCCAGCTTTCCCTGTGGCACATGGCCAAAGTCTGGGGTTGCGGCCAGACCGACCTGTTTTGGGTGCATCCCAGCGTCCATCATGACCCGGTGCTTCCCATGTTCCAGCAGATAGCTATTGGCACCGATTTCGCTGCCGCGCGTTAAATTACAAAACCTCATGTCAAATCAATCCGCCATCGGCGGGACGCGGACATTAGGGGCATACCACCCCGGCACAACCAGTTTTTCACTCCCGCCTACGGGGGCATTGCAAACCTCAGCCATTTTCAGCGGCAGACAGGGTCATCTCAGTGATCTCAGGCGGACAAGCAAAGCGCGCTTTGGTAGTAATGGTGCCGATCCCACGATTCACGTAAAGCTGGACGTTCCCGATCTCGAAGT
>CAZCAL010000159.1:0-9147 GCA_964496625.1 uncultured Verrucomicrobiaceae bacterium
GAGCGTCTGAAAGCAGCCATGAACTATGACAAGCACGGCCTGCCACAGATCATCGCAGGTCGGCTGTTTTACTCGCGACGCACGGGGCTACAAAATCAGCCGGTCCGCTATTGGCGGGAGGACAAAGAAGGTGCCCCAGAGCACCTTTTGCTGGATGCAAATACCCTGTCCGCCGATGGCACTGTGTCGATCTCAGGTTCTGCAATCAGTGACGATGGCAAGTTGTTCGCCTATGGGCTATCGACCTCCGGTTCCGACTGGAACGTGTGGCATATCAAGGAGGTGGATTCGGGGAAGGATCTGCCAGACAAGATCGAGTGGGTCAAATTCTCCGGTGCAAGCTGGGCACCGGATAGCAGCGGCTTTTATTACAGCCGCTACGCAGAGCCTGCGGCAGGACAGGCGCTCAAGGATACCAACCTCAATCAGAAGTTATACTTCCATCGCATCGGCCAACCGCAGGCAAATGACAAGCTGATCTACGAGCGTCCCGACCATCCGAAGTGGGGGTTTGGCGCTGGCGTCACCGACGACGACCGTTTTTTAATCCTCAATGTGTGGGAGGGATCCAGCTCCAAGAACGCGCTTTTTTATCGTGACCTGCACGCTGGCGAAGACTCGCCAGTGGTGGAGCTATTGAAGGACTTCGACTCTCAATACGACTTTGTCGGCAACGATGGGGAGACATTTTATCTGCTTACAGATCGTGATGCATCCCGGCGGAAACTCGTCGCTGTAACCATCACTCATCCGGAGAACTGGCGCACTATCTTGCCAGAAGGAAAGAGTACTCTGCAATCCGTCAGCTACCTGGACGGAAAGTTTATCGCTCAGTCCATGGTAGATGCCCATGACGACGTTCGGGTTTTTGATCGCGATGGTAAGGAACTCAGGCAAATTGCGATTCCTGATCTGGGTTCCGCTGGCGGATTTTCAGGCCGCCAGGGGGATCACGAGACCTTCTACGCGGTGACTGGCTACACGCATCCTGGTGCCCTGTATCGCTACAACATGGCTACCGGCCAAAGTACGCTCTTTTGGGAGCCCGCTTTTCCCGTGAATCTTTCTTCCTACAAGACGGAATTGGTCTTCTACCCCAGCAAAGATGGAACACGAATCCCCCTCTTCATCACGCGCAAAAAGGATGCCCCAAGAGACGGATCGGTACCGTTGCTGCTCTATGGTTATGGCGGATTCAACATTTCTCTCACGCCCAGCTTTTCTGCAGGCATCAGCGTGTGGTTAGAGCTTGGTGGATCATACGCGGTAGCCTGTCTGCGAGGCGGTGGAGAGTATGGAGAAGACTGGCACCAGGCAGGGCAGCGTCTGAAAAAGCAGAACGTTTTTGATGACTTTATCGCCGCTGCTGAATTCGTGATTGCAGAGAAGTACACCTCCCAGCCAAAGCTCGTCATTTCCGGTGGCAGCAACGGCGGGCTACTCGTCGCCGCCTGCGTCAACCAACGGCCAGAGCTCTTCGCTGCCGCTTGTCCCGACGTTGGGGTGATGGACATGCTGCGCTTCCAGAGCTTCACCATCGGCTGGGCATGGCAGGAGGAATATGGCTTCCCCGAGCAGAAGGCGGACTTTGAGAATCTGCTTGGCTACAGCCCCTACCACAACGTCAAAGAAGGAACGCATTACCCACCCATGCTCATCGAGACAGCGGATCACGATGACCGCGTCTTTCCAGCTCACAGCTTCAAATATGGGGCAGCGATGCAACACGCCCAAGGTGGCAATGCACCAATTTTGATGCGTATCGAGACCAAAGCAGGTCACGGCGGCGGCACCCCAACTGCAAAGATCATCGATAGCCTAGCCGATGAGTATGCATTCTACCTCCACGCAGTAGGTCCTGCGAAGGATTGATGTCGCATCGGACCTTTCGTTTTCATCATGCGTCGATGAGCGTGCATAAAAAAGCACCCGACCTTTCGGCCGGGTGCTTCGTGATTGTTGAAGCCGCTAAGGCTTCCTCATGAACTACGCGAAGATGTCTGTGATCGCAGTGCCCTTGTCGCCGACCGTGAACGGACGGTTGCTTGGGGACATGACCACTTCGTCAATCGGGAGACCCATGGCGTGGCCGATGGTGGACACAAAGTCCTGCGGGCTGGCCTGCTTGTCAGCAGGACGGCGACCGTCTTTATCGGTGGAACCATAGACGTAGCCACCTTTGGTGCCAGCACCTGCGAACACCGTGGAGTAAGCCAGCGGGTAATGGTCGCGACCATCGTTTTCGTTGACGTCTGGTGTGCGCCCGAATTCGGAACCGAGGCAGATGAGGGTGGACTCCAGGAGACCCTTGCTTTCGAGGTCCTCAATGAGGGCAGCGAAGGCGGTGTCGAGGGTATTCCCGTTATTGGTCATCGCTGTATCGATGGTGTTGTGCATGTCCCAGCCACCAAGCTGGACTTCCACAAACCGGACTCCGTGCTCAACGAGACGACGAGCAAGCAGACAGCCGCTGCCGAATCCACCTGCACCGTATTTTTCGCGAACGGCGGCTGGCTCTTGGCTGATGTCGAAGGCCTTGAGGTCTTCGCTCTTCAGGAGCTTCATCGTTTCGCCATAGAATTCGGTATAGGCCTTCACGTCCGTGCTGGCCGTGAACTTCTTGCGGAAGGCGGAGTCGAACTCATCCATGAGAGCGACGCGCTTCTGGAAGTTATCTTCCGTGGTAGTTGGGCGGATGTTCTGGAGACCGGATTCCGCGCTAGTAATCGGGATCGGACTGAGGGCTGGCGGGAAGAAACCCGCGCCTGGGTGACGACCATTACCAACAGTGACGGAGTCAGGAAGCACGACGTCTTTGATGCGACCCAAGAAGTGGGAACCCCAAGCGCCCAACGATGGGTGCACAATCGTGCCACGGGGCTCATAGCCAGTGCGCATGATGTAACGACCGGACTCATGCACACCCGTTTTGGAGCTCATGGAACGCACGATGGAGATCTTGTTACCGATCTCCGCCAGTTTCGGCAGGTAGCCGCCGAGGTAATCGAGGTTACCAGAACCAGCCTTGGCCTTGATCGGATCCTTCGCGCCCTTGGTAGCACCCGTTTTTGGGTCAAACGTATCGATGTGGGTCATGCCACCTTCCATGAAAAGGTAAATGACGTGTTTTGCCTTGCCAAAACCAGGGCCGTTACCGGCAGCAGCTTGGACGGCGCGGGAACCGACTGGCAGGAGAGTGACCCCCAGTGCGGTTTTGGCCACTTTTTCCATGAAGTGGCGGCGGGATAGGGGATCGAGTCTGTTCAGATTCATGTTCATGTTATGTTGCGCGTTGAAGTTTGATTCGTTGAATTTGGAGGCAGTATTATTGCACGAAGATGAACTCGCGGGTGTTGATGAGAGCCCAAATCATGTTGGCATATCCTTCGTCTCCGTGAGCAGTGATTTCGCGCTTGGCGATGTCCTTTTCCTGGAGGGTTGGCAGACGATTCATGATGGCAAGGAAGACTGTGTCCACTTTTGCCGCCGGATCTTTGGCTGCATCAATCGCGCGGAAGATCAGGGAGGTGCGCTCCGTGAGCATCTGCTGGGCACCACCATTCATCATGGCGAGGACCTGGGGGACGTTGCCGATGCGGGAGCCGCCATCAATCAACATACGTGGGGATTGACCGAAATCCGCAAGGAAGTGACCACCACGCTCTGGCTGTGGGAGTTCAGAGGCACGGAGGAGGCGGTTCCCACCATACTGTAGTACTTTTTTGCCATTGGCACCTTCCAGCGCAGCATCTGCAGGAGCAGCATCTTTGGCCTTCCCACCACCGCTCATCATCATGTCTTCACCCGCCATGTCCAAACCACCACCGGTGAGGGCAGCGACCTTTTGGGCGATCTTGGTGTAGGCTGCGTATTTCATGAGCACGGTCTGGGCGTCAAGTTTTGGATTCGCCAAGTCGAGGTCGATTGACTTGCCATACAGATCGCTCAGAGGAGCCTTGTATTCTTCGGGTTGGCCCAGCACGAGGGTCATGTAGGAATCCCAGGCTTGCTCTGCCGTCATGCGGCGAAGTTGTGGGCCTTGGAAGTAGTATGGGGCACCCATTGGAATTTCTTCCGTCGTTGCTTCGGATTGATAAGCGTGGGTGTTGAAGACAATGCGTTGGAACTCTTTCATGTCGAACTTCACGCTCTTCATGACAGCAGCCAGTGCCTTGAGCAGCTCTGGGTTCGAAGCCTTTTCAGGATCATCAATGTTGGTGACTGGTTCTGCGACACCGACACCGAATGCGCGCTTCCAGAGACGATTAGCGATGGTCATCGCGAAACGTGGATTGTCTGGGTGGGTGAGCCAGGAAGCGAAGGACTGGCGAAGTTTTTCTTCGTTCTTTTTGTTCTGCTTATAGGCTGGATTGCTCTTGTCCTGTGGGGACCACATGACGAATTTTGGAGCGACAGGATCGCCTGGCTTGGCGTCTTTGTACTTATAGTCGTGAGGGAGAACGGTTCCGTTCTTATCTGTATCGACAATATCGTAGCTGTTGGCTCCGACGAAGTTTCTCAGACCATTGCGGAGACGTTTGAGGTCAGCGCCACCTTTTTCAGCAAGGGCTTCCGTGCTGGCCATGAGGTCAGCTTGTCCGCCGCGCATACCGCCGCGATTGCCGCGTGTTGTCGTAGCACCAAAGAAGGAAGCCAGCTCATAGAATTGCTTCTGTGTCCAGTCAGCGAAGGGGTGATCGTGGCACTGAGCGCAGGCAACGTCGGTCCCAAGGAACACCGTAAGGGTGTTGGCAAGGTTGTCGAGAGGCATGCCAAAATCGCGAAGGAGGTAACCGGCAGCGCCGTTGTGCCACATTTTGCCTTCTGCCGTCAGCATGTCATAAACAATCTCATTCCAAGGGCGGTTGGTGCTGACCTGCTGCTTCATCCAGTTGACGTAGTCATCGGCACGGACGGCGGCCTGATCCAGATTGTTTTTGATCCGCAGCATCTCAGCCATGTAGTTGAACATGTGGCTGTTGTAGCCTTCGGAGTCCAAAAGCTGATCAATCAACTTAGCACGCTTGTCAGCAGCGCCATTCTTGAGGAATGCGAGCGTCTCATCGTAGCTTGGAATTCGGCCAATGACGTCGAGGTAAACGCGGCGAACGAACTGCTCGTCGTTCATGACAGCGTTGAAACCCTTGATCGGAGGGAGACCTTCCTTAGCGCGAGCAGGGTTGGCATGTTTGATGATGCCACCAGCGACCAGCTTATCGATACCCGCAGCAGCCAGCCCAGCGGAACTCTTCGCGTAGGTGAAGCCGGCGAGCGCAGCATCCGGCACAGCAGTGGCGGCGGTCTCAGCAGGTTTCTGGGACTTTGCGAACGTCTGATCCTCTGGCGTGAGGCGAGTAAGCGCAAAGCGGTGCATCTGGCCGTCTGCGGTCTGCAAGACGATGTCTTCACCCTCGATATTGACGAAGGTTGCGGTTACTTGACGACCTTGGACGTCCGTCCAAGTGCGCACTTCGGCGAATGCCGAACTGAGCCCCAGGGCGGCCAGACAGAGGCCGGTGAGCAGTGTTTTCATGGATTTCATGGGTACGAGTTGAGGAAGGGAGTGTTCTCCAGAGGCTGAAACGAACCAGCCTTGGGTTCGTTAGAGCAAAAATAGCGATTTTTTTGAAATTCTCAAGCCCCCAGGCGTCGCACCACGGCAAAAATGGCGTTCGCTGTTAGAAAAAGGGTCTCGATGGACCTGTGGACTTGGTCAAAAGGTGTGAAACCCCCACAAAACCAATTGGGATTGGGAGAAGGAAAGATTCTGCTTTTTCATGGCCGGTTGCGTCCTATGCTGACCATCGGCCCCGATCATGTCTGACTCTTTTGTTCATCTCCACCTCCACACAGAATACTCGCTCTTGGATGGCGCGGTCCGTATCCCGGACCTTATGAAGCGCACCAAAGAGCTGGGCATGCCTGCGGTAGCGATGACTGACCACGGCAATGTTTTTGGCGCGATCGATTTTTACCAGAAGGCTCAAAAAGCCGGTATCAAGCCGATCATCGGCTGTGAGGTCTATCTGGCCCCTGGTCCGATGAGCGAACGCAAAGAGGTGCAGGGGCGCAAACGGAACTCCCATCTGACCCTGCTGGCATCGTCTGACACAGGTTATGAAAATCTGTCGAAGCTGGTGACAATGGGCCACCTGGATGGGTTTTACCATCGGCCACGTATCGATAAAGACGCCCTCCGCACCTACAAAGAGGGTCTGATCTGCCTGAGCGGCTGCATCAATGGCGAGATCAACGAGTATCTGCTCTCTGATCGCCCTGACGACGCGCGCAGAAGCTTGGAAGAGTTTCGTGACATCTTCGGTCCAGAGAATTTCTACCTGGAACTGCACGATCACGGCATGGAGCAGCAGCGTCGCTCAGCACGCCAGATGATCGAGTGGTCAAAGCATTACGGACTCAAAACCGTCGCCGCCAACGATGTACACTTCTTGAACCGCGAAGACCATGAGAGTCACGACATCATGATCTGCATCGGCACGAACGCGAACGTGCACGATCAGAATCGGCTGACGTACTCGCCCGAGGTCTATTTCAAAACTCCTCAGGAAATGCGCGCGCTTTTTGCGGAGATCCCTGAGGCCTGCGACGCGACGCTGGAGATTGCCGAGAAGTGCAATATCTCCATCAAACTGGATGCAACCAGCATCGAGCGCTACCCGCAGTTCCAGCCCGACGACGGCACGCCGCGTAATGACTACCTTCTCCGCATCTGCATCGAAGGGCTAGAGATGCGCTACGGGCGCGACCGCGCTATGAATGACGAGACGCTGCGCACGCGTCTGGAATACGAATTGGGGATCATCAACAAGATGAACTTCACCAGTTACTTCCTCATCGTCTGGGACTTCATCAAGTGGGCCAAAGACAACGGCATTCCCGTCGGTCCAGGTCGTGGTTCCGCAGCCGGTTCCCTGGTGGCTTATGTGCTTGGGATCACAGATCTCGATCCGCTGCGCTTCGGCCTGATCTTCGAGCGCTTCCTCAATCCAGAGCGTGTCAGCCCACCAGACGTTGACATCGACTTCTGCCAGACCCGAAGGCCTGAAGTCATCGAATACGTTCGACAAAAGTATGGTGAACGCGCCGTGAGCCACATTATCACCTTTGGCACCATGGGCGCAAAGAGCGTGATCCGCGATGTGGGCCGAGTGCTTGGCTGGAGCTACGGGGACGCGGACAAACTCTCCAAAATGATCCCGGCGGAGCTGAACATCGAGCTTGCTGATGCCGTCGAAAAGAACCCCGAACTCAAGCAGGCGCTTGAGACCCAGGGCAATGTGCAAGAGCTGTGGAAGCACGCGACTTTCTTGGAAGGGCTGACGCGCGGCACAGGCATTCACGCCGCCGGCATCGTCATCGGGGATCGGCCACTAGATAATTTCATCGCCCTCACCCGGGGTAACGAAGATGAAATCGTCTCCCAGTTTGCCATGGGGCCGCTGACGGACCTCGGCATGTTGAAGATGGACTTTTTGGGGCTGAAGACCCTGACCGTCATCCATGAGGCAGAGATGTGGATCAAAAAGCGCGTTCCAGATTTTAATTCCGCCGACGCCCCGCTGGATGACCCGCTCACCTTTCAACTCCTGCAACGCGGCGAAACAGTCGCCGTCGTCCAGATGGAATCTGGCGGGAGGGTGAGCACCTGCAAACAGCTCGGCCCAGACAAAATCGAGGAAGTCATCGCTATTCTGGCCCTCTACCGACCAGGGCCGATGCAGTTCATTCCTGATTTCATTGAGCGCAAGTGGGGCCGTGAACCCGTCATCTACGCGCACCCGTTGCTGGAGCAAATCTCCAAAGAGACTTACGGAATCTTGGTCTATCAGGAGCAGGTGCAACAAGCCGCCAACCTCTTGGCCGGCTATAGCCTCGGGCAGGCTGACCTTCTGCGTCGCGCCATGGGTAAAAAGAAGCCGGAGGAGATGGCGAAACAGCGCACCACCTTTGTTGACGGCTGCGCGAGCACGAATCAGATCCCCACGAAACAAGCCAACGAGATCTTTGGCTTGCTGGAGAAATTCGCCGAATACGGCTTCAATAAATCTCACTCCGCCGCGTATGGGATCGTCACCTACCGCACCGCGTATCTGAAGGCCAACTATCCCGTGGAGTTCATGGCGGGCGTGCTCAGCTATGAAGTCAACAATACGGACAAGATCGCCAATTTTGTGTCCGAATGCCAGCGCATGGGGATCACCATTCTGCCGCCTGACATCAATAAATCGCTGCTGAAATTTGCCCCTGAACGCACCAAGGAAGCGGACCCTTCCACCAATGCGCCCAACGCCATTCGCTACGGTCTTTCCGCCATCAAAAACGTTGGTGAAGGTGCCGTATTGGCCGCCATCGCGGAACGTGATCGCGGTGGCAAATTCGCCAGCATCGAAGACTTTGCTGCCCGCCTCGATAACCGTGCCGTGAATCGCAAGATGCTGGAGGCCCTCGTGAAAGCGGGTGCCTTTGACTTCACCAAAGAGAACCGTGCCAGCATGTTCTCGCGCCTGGATCAGGTGCTTGCCTCTGCCGCGATCATGCAGAAGGATCGCAAGTCTGGCCAGGGCGGTCTGTTTGATGACTTCGCACTGGCAGGCAATGCAAAGGCCTCGGGTGCAGGGAAAACCGATGCTGAAGGTATCCCTGAATGGCCTCACGATGAAATTCTAGGCTACGAAAAAGAGCTTCTCGGCTTCTACGTCAGCGGCCACCCGCTGGATAGCTATCGCGGCAACTTCGAGTCGAGCAAGCTCACGAAAATCGCGGAAATCGAGGAAGTGGACACCAGTGTAAAGCCCTGCACCCTCACCATTGCAGGGATCGTGAACACCATGGAGGTGCGCTACTCAAAGAAGGACAGCCGTCCCTTTGCCACCTTCACGTTTGAAGTCTTCACGGCGCAGGCGGAGATCATGGCCTGGAGTGACGAGTATGAGAAGTACAAAGACGACCTGAAGCCAGGTGCGGTTTTGGAATTGCGAGCACGTTGTAGCAAGGATCAACGCACCGAGGGCAATCGCCTGACAGTCTCCACCGTCAAACCGCTCAAGCCAAAGAAGGCGCGCGACCCCGATGCCGCGACTCGCATCATACGCGACGCAGAACCGGAGAAACCGAAGGAGATCAAAC
>CAZCAL010000160.1:0-9137 GCA_964496625.1 uncultured Verrucomicrobiaceae bacterium
CAGGATTGGATACGATCAGCTTGTACTGCATGGTTCCACCCGGCCGAGAAAAGCCAGCATCGGGGTATCGATTGAACGCTGCATCGAGTTCACCCTTTACCCATAGAACTGAGTCGATTGCCGTGCTGGTGCTCACGGTAAACGCAGCCGTGTTGGATGCCATCAACTGTTCCGTTAAATTGCTGTCACCGTCGAGATCAGTCGTATCAACAATATGCCGTGAAATCAGCCCTTCATTCACGACTGAATTTCCGTATCCAATCAGTGCGAAGTCATTCGTGTAAGTACCTGCCGGAGCCCCGGCCTTCACCCGAGTGCGAACGTCCATCAGAACAGTCCAGTCTTGAGACTGACCGCTGTATGAGGTCCATGAAGCTGGATGATCACCCGTAAAAGTGAACTTCAGCAACTGCCTACCAGTGCCATTATAGTTATTAGTCACCACGACACCGGGTGATGCCAATGGACCTTGGGTCACAACCGTTGAGCCCGGTACGTATTCCAGTGTCGAAGGCAAAAGCATCGCATAAACGGGGCTCATCAGCGCTTCGGACGCAGAGCTGTAATTCTCCATTCGCAGCTGCCAAGTCACTTCTTGAAGGGGAACATAAGAAGTTGGATTTGGCGTCTGAAGGGAGATCATTGGTATCGGCGATTGCGCCATGATCTGTGTGGTCTCCACATCAGAGCCTGTGTAGGTGGTTTCCTCGTATGTGTAAGCGACATCCAGTGTGTTGCTGATGGTCTTTGGCAATCCGGTAATTGCCACGCCGGTGCGATCAAACCCAGTAGTTGGATCGCCAATTGATCCCCTTACACGCGGACGCCAAGAGCCATTGAAGCCGACAGGCACCGAGGCAAATTCATACTTGACCGAAGAAACCACTTCACCGGGAGCAAGTCCAAGTGACGCTACTGCTACGTACGGATCAGTCCACGGGGCTGAGACAAATGGTGATCCAGGCAGCGTCTGCCAAGTCGGGTTTGCGGTCGTCTTATACCAGACATTAATAGTCGAGGAGTACCCTCCGTTGTTATCGCTCCCAGGATAAATGTAATCTGGGATGAACTCAGGCGGAAAGTCATCCGTGACCGTGTAGTTCGTCAATGGCACGTTCCCTTCGTTGGCGACGTAAAAGTAATACGATTGGTACCCCTTATGGCTCACCGGGTCCACGTCATCCCATTTGTCGATGGCTCCCGCCGGATTCGCAGCGACAATTTGCACGGATGTATTCGACGCAATATTAACAGGTGCCGAAAGCGAATCCGTGCCAGTCCCCGTCGCGCTAATCGTCACCCACTGGCCCGTCGAAAATGTGGGCGAGTTGAACTTCAGAACGACCGAATATAGCCTCGCCTCCCCGGCAGGGATCGTGGCATCACTCCACGTCACCGTGTTCGTTCCCGAATTGAAGCTTCCTCCCACGCTCGCACTCACGAACTCGCAGCCCGCAGGTAATTGATCAATGATGACTGGGCTATTGTAAGCCGTGTTTCCCTGGTTCGTCACGTAGGTGGTGATGATCACATCTTCCCCCAGCATCGGTTGGTGATCGGCCCACAGACTCATGCCAATGTTGGTGACCGCCGCTGAATTAGCCTCCAGCGTCACCGAACCGGTTCCGTTCGGCTGTCCTGTCCCGCTGGAAGTAGCATTGATAGCGGCCAAAGTTCCATCAGCCGTAGTTAATGGAAATTTTACATCAAACTGCACAGATCCAGACGAGCCAGCAGGCAAAGGATCAATGAAGGTGAAAGTGACCTTCCTTGTCAGGGGATCAAAGGAAGCACTTGTCGTGTGGGCAGAGCCAAATACCTGGACATCCGAAACGTTGGCAGTTTGCAGGACCGCTGGCAAAGCTACCTCGATCTTTCCACTAGCTAATTCTTGCGTCAAGCTCGCCCAAGAATATGAAACCGTTATGCTACGATACTGGCCGACATCCACCACCACACTACCGCCAACCGTCAAATTGATATCCAGAGCTCCCTTGGCCGTCCCACTCCAACAAAACAGGCCTAAAACAAGCACTGCGACGGAGCGACGCAAACACCCGATCACTAGATGAATCAGCGCGCTTACCCTGGCGCTGATCCCAGTGCACTGGTAGGTGGATGTGTTGTTTCCGAGCATCTTTCGAGCGTTAAGTAATCACAAAACCATTGCAAGACAATTGTAAATTTAATATAAATCATAACTTTCATACATCAACAAAACTTTGTCCCTCGATCAAATAACCCAGAAAACCAGCCCAGCCCCACGATCGACCCACCTTTTCCCATGAAGGATTAGCCAGCTTGTTTCGTATCTATAAAATATCACCAAATGCCTCATATCTCCCTTCCCCCATTTCCTCACGCAGCAATCTGTGCCTTCACATTGTCACTCCTCCCGGCCTGCCAGTCGAATTCCACTTCGAATGCAAACGCAGTCGCATCCCCAGCAAACTCGATGAGGATCGCCCTGTCCGATGACGACGGTGCGCACAGTTACGACACGGTGATTAATGTGGCCCCCAACTTTAAGCTCGCAGCGAACCGACTCAAAGGAGTCAAGAAGGATGCCAGCGGCACGATCATCGCCGCCCGAGCCGTCGGTGGTGCGCTAGTCCAGGCGGATGGCATCCCCGCTAGCGCGGTGGGCGAGAGGATTGAAATCAGCGACGGTGTTGCCAAAGTTTCAGGCAATCCAGAGGCGCTCCAGGGCCGTCAATCGCAAGTGAGAGTCACAGGCTCGGCGGAGACTGAATTCTTTCTTACCGACTCCCAATTCACCTCTTCTGGGCCAACTTTTACACAGATCACTAAATCAGCCCCGCCACCACCACAGCCAACTGGGAGGCGTCACCCAGTCGCGAACCAGAAGCCAAAGCTCGTTGTCCCGAGTCAGCCCAAGCCAACCAGCGTGCCAAAGATGAGGCTACCCAAAGATGACGTGGTGCGATTGCCAACGCCAGCAGCAGGATGAAGACAAAGCAAGACCGGCTCAGCCGTTGACCTGCTTCATGGCAAGTTCATTCTTGGCCAGCACCATATCAGCATCCACCATGATTTGGACGAGTTCATTGAAGGTGACTTTGGGCACCCAACCGAGCTGACGCTTTGCTTTTGCGGGATCGCCGATGAGCAATTCCACTTCAGCCGGACGCTCGTAGCGTGGATCGTGTTTCACGTACTGCTTCCAATCCAAATTTAGGCAGGCAAAGGTTGCTTCAACAAACTCCCGCACACTGTGGGTCTCTCCAGTGGCCACGACATAGTCGTCAGGATTGTCCTGTTGAAGCATCATCCACATCATCTCGACGTAATCCTTGGCATAGCCCCAATCACGCTTTGCATCCATGTTTCCGAGGTAGAGATCCTGCTGGAGGCCAAGCTTGATCCGGGTGGCCGCACGAGTAATCTTGCGCGTGACAAAAGTCTCACCGCGCCGCGGAGATTCGTGGTTGAACAGGATTCCATTGCTGGCGTGCAGACCGTAGGACTCCCGGTAGTTAACCGTCAGCCAATAGGCAAATACTTTGGCGCAACCATAAGGCGAACGAGGCCAAAACGGTGTTGTTTCGGTTTGCGGCACCTCTTGAACCTTCCCAAACATTTCTGACGATGACGCCTGATAGAAACGCACCTTTTCCACCAAACCCGTCTCGCGAATCGCTTCAAGGATACGCAGAGTGCCGAGGCCATCGATGTCACCAGTCGTCTCCGGAATATCAAAGGACACCCGCACATGGCTTTGCGCCCCAAGGTTGTAGACTTCGTCTGGCTTCAGATCGTAGAGCAGCTTTACCAGCGCCACGGAGTCCATCAGGTCTCCATAGTGCAAAAACAGTCGCGTCCCAGGCAGATGAGGATCTTTGTAAATGTGATCAATGCGATCCGTGTTGAACGTGGAGGCACGGCGAATGATTCCGTGAACCTCGTAACCCTTTTCCAGTAGGAGTTCTGCTAGATAGGAGCCGTCCTGACCCGTGATGCCTGTAATGAGCGCTTTTTTCATGAAGATCGGTACTGGACAACGTTCCACCAATCCCGGCAAGAAAAAACCAAGCATTCAGCGCTCACTGCCGTGAACAAAAACTGCACTGCCATCGGTGACAGTGTCAGGCGGGTGCAGCAGAACGTCCGTACCGAAGGGTAGTCCACCAAGGATCTGCATCCACCGACCATCCGTCCTTCCCGCTTCGACAGGCATGGAATGAGCAATTCCGTCCTTTGGAACAAAAACCCGCCATTCGCTCCCTTCTCGAAAAAGCGCACCCGATGGAGCAAGTAACGTCGCATCCTCATGCCAGATGGCGATTCGGACCTCCACGCGAAAGCGATCCCCCAACGCAGCAGCTGCTGGGGGTGGCTTCACCAAATCGCACAACACAATAACACGCTGCTCTTCCACCCCGAGAGCGGAGACCTTGGTGAACGCAGCGGGTTCAATCCGCCGGACCTGTGCCTTGAGGGGTTCGTCCGCGCCCCATTCCTCCACATTGACTTCTGCTCCCAACTTAATACCCACAGCGTCTCGAGATAGAATCTCCGCCTCGACCTCCAAGTCTGACGGATCACCGATTTCCAGAACGGAGGTGCCGGCCGATATGACAGAGGCGCTCTCCTGCATGACCTTGAGTACGCTACCACTAACAGGCGCACGCAGTTCCACAAAATCCCCAGTCTTTGTCGCGTCCAAGCTCAAAAGCGCCGCCTTTGCCTGAGCAAGTTCAAATTCCGCTACTTGAACGGCAAATTCCGCTGAACGAACTTCGCGCACCTTAATTTCCGCCATTCGCTCGTAGTTGTCGCGATCATTGGCCGCCAGAGGCCCATTGGTCCCGGTCGCTTTGATGCGATTCCAGTTGGTCGTCGCGAACTGGGCATCCGTTTTTGCCAAATCTAATCCTTGAATCGCCCTTTGACGGGCTGCATCCGCCGCATCCACCCCAGCCAAAGCTTGAGCACGCTGGCGGGGATTAAGTAAAGGGGAAATTCCCGGTTCGATCACTGTGATGAGAGTTTCTCCTGCCTTCACCGAGTCACCAGGCTTCAATGTTACCCGGCGCATTTGTCCCGATACGGGTGCGGACACGGTGTAACGATTGCGAATCCTCGTCTTACCCTCTTCGGTGATATATACCGTCAGCGGCCCAGTGGTGATTTTCGCCGTCTCTACCTCAATCGGCTTGGACCGCATCCCATAAATGACAGAGCCCACCAGAGCCAGGGCACCAGCCCAGCCAAGCAACTTACGCAGCCAGCTGCGAGCCTGTTGTCTCCTCGATCCCTCCCAAGGGGGGGGGGCCGAATTCCGATCATCCTTTTTTCCTGCCATCGCTTTCACCACTATGCTGTCATTTCATCGATAAGCAGGTGAAATCTTCGCGTCAGCGAGCCAGCGGAATTCATTTTTCAGGCTGACAAGCGAATGGCTTGTGCCACGCTATGGTGTGCAATTTTCCCTCACTCAATGCTCTGCGGTGATTACCGGTGCCTCATCTGGACTGGGTGCCGAATTCGCTTCCCAGATAGCCCCCTGGGCGAACTGTCTTGTTTTAGCAGCGCGACGGGAAGGTGCCCTGCAGTCAACTAGAGACGCGGTCTTGGCCATCAATCCAGGTGTGCGTGTCGTTTGCGTGCCCTGTGATCTGGCCACCTCGGCAGGAAGGGATCTTTTGCTTGAGCATCTCGACGTCCAGGAGGTTCGGCCAAATCTCTTGATCAACAATGCAGGCATGGGCGATTATGGCACCTTTGAGAGCGCCGCCGCTGATCGGCTTGATGCACAAATTCAGCTAAATGTTTCCAGCCTCGTCCACCTGACACACGCCCTCATTCCACGCCTCAAAGCCTCGCCTCAACAGCCCTCAGGCATTTTGAATGTAAGTTCCCTCGCCAGCGTTCTTCCCATGCCAGACCTCGCCGTTTATGCCGCTACCAAGGCGTTTGTGAGCAGTTTTTCAGAAGCACTCGCCATCGAACTAGCAGAACAAAACATCGCCGTCTCCTGCGTCTGCCCTGGCCCCACGCCCACTCAGTTCAGCAGCACGGCCCGGAGGGATGGGGGTGCCGACACGGATCGTGCTGGCCAGGATTTCCTGAGAATCCCCCCACAAAAGGTCGTCGCTGATGCACTGGATGCCTTGCAAACAGGGCGGCCCTGCGTGTATCCTGGTTTCGGAGTTTCGATTGCAGCCCCTGTATTCAGGATCATGCCCCGCTTTCTTCAACGGGCCATCCTTCGCAGACGCTTTGCCCGCCGTCCATCTTAGCCGCCTAGAAATCTATGCCCGATCAAAGTTCGCAACCGCCCCCACCCGAGCCCCAGATGGAGCCCTGGCAGCCGCGTCCCAAGGCATCGTTCATCGGACGAATGACCCGACTGGCATTCCTTTTGGTTCTAACGATGGCCCTCATCCTGCCATTTACGCCCTTCGCGGGAAGGATCCGCCGTGCGATCGAGGACATTGTGAAGTCGGCGCGTGAACCACGTATTATCACTCGCGAAATTCCCGTTGAACACACCGTCGAAAAACTGGTAGAAGTCGTGCGAACGGTCGAAGTGGAGGCCCCTCCTCCACCGCTACCATCAAAGTTTATTCCGAGGAAAGAAGTGGACGTCGCATCACTATTCAATGGTGTCACGGTCAAAACAAACGTCAGCACAGAAGAGGGAAGCTACGCCAGCATCGAACGGGAAAACGCTGATGCCTATCGCGCCGAATTCCAACTCAACATCCGCATTCCCAAGGCCAATCAAAGTCTCGATGAGTTAAAACGCATCAACGAACAACTTCCAACCCTGCTTCCAGGATTGGGCGGACTACTGGCCAATGCTAAGGTTTCACCTTTCTACCACAAGCTTTACGAGAACAAGACTAACATGGTCGTCAGAGACCTTACCCGACTCAATAAAGTCCTCGATCGACACAATTTCTTTGACTGCGAAACCATCCTCGAACTCAAAAGTGTGCCCACCGATCGCCGGGCCCTGTTGATCCAGTCAGAAATGGATGTCGTCTGTGATGGGTCTGATGGAGATCGCCAGCCAGCTCTCTCTGAATACATTTACCTGTCAGACTACTATCAGCCATTTACCAGCTATGCCTGGGCGAAGACGACCACGACACCCAATCCACTCCTTACACGTTGGGAGTCCAGGTTGGCAAAAGCCAAGGCAGACTATGCTGTCAAAGGCCTCCCTGCGGACAAAAATCGCGACCTTAAGTCTCAGATCGATTACCTTGGTCGCGAGATAGCGGACATGAAGAGCCGCAGCAGCTTGATCGGTGAGAAAGATCCGTTCATTGTGATCTCACTGATTTTTCGCGGATATGCCGGAAAGGATCCCTTTGCGCCTACCGCTGGCGACTACGCGGTCGTCATCCATGAAGGAAAAATTTATCCAGCGATCTGTGGCGACTATGGCCCCAGCTTCAAGATGGGCGAAGCCTCATTGATGATGGCCAAGACCATCAATCCAAAAGCCACCCCTTATGTACGTCCCGAGTCAGATCTGAAAGTTACCTATCTAATTTTCCCCGGCACTGCAGAGAAGCCATTCGCCGCACCGGACATGCAAAAATGGCATGACAAATGCCTCTCTTACATCAACGAAATGGGAGGACTTGGAGCAGGAGTAACGCTTTACGATTGGCCAGATCCATTTAAGAAACCCGAGCCGCCACCAGCAGAGCCCCCCCCAACAGTGGTGACTCCAACGGCAGCGCCCGTCTCACCTCCAGCAACGACCGAGTTGCAGCCGCCTGCTCCTGCCCCCAGTACTACCTCACCGACCCCACCTCCAAGTGGCCAGCCCTAAGTGTTGGCGAAATCGATTGACGCAGTAGCGACCCAACGGCACGCCTCTTCTCTTAAAGTTCTGAGACGTCGCTTGAACCAGTCCAAGCCCAGCAAAAAGAGGTCCTACTGGTCTGGCGTTAGCAAAGGAGCCGTCGGCTCCTGCGCTTCAGGGCGAGTTAGCCGCAGCCGATCCATGAGAGAATCTGGCAATTGGCTGGCAGGAATTTTCATCATCCCCTGACCGTGAGATAGTGTCAAAACGCCCTCTTCCACCTTTGTTATTTTGGAGTCATCAGGCGCATTCCCCGACTTTAATGGCACTGCACCAACGACCAATCCAACCGATTTCACCCGAACCTCTTGGATCGTTTGCGCCATCTGCTTTTGGAGATCAAAACGGCGCAGCTTCAGGTCTGCAATCTTCTGCTTCGAGGAATCGATTTGTTTCGTCAAATCATCGACTTTAGCCGCCAAATCCGCAGCCTGTTGTTCCAACGCCTGCCGAGCCTCATATTCCTGCCGCTTCATTTCCAACGCCTTCGACCGAGAAGCCATCGTTGTTTTTGTGGAGGTGGTCAGTGTCTGCACCTCTAAAAACTCAGTCCGTGCAGTATCAACAGCCGAGGTCGTCATCATCCAAGCACCTAACCCCAGGCCGCCCACCATCATTAACATCAAAACCAAAATCTTTCCGTCCATTTCAAATCCTCGTTGGGGTTACTTCATGTATTTGGCCTTGTAGTCAGCCAGTTCCTTTTCCAGTCGGGTGACTTCATCCTCCAGCGGAGTAATTTCAACCTTCAGCCCATTGGCGCTCCTTTGGAGCCTTTGCAGGGCTTCCTCATTATCAGCAATCGCCTTGCGAACCTTCAATTCTGCAGCTCGTGGCCCAATCATTTTGGTCAGATCATCCACCTCGTTATTGATTCTTTGCACTTCTTCTCTGAGTGAAGCCAATTCCTGTCTCGCCTTGATAGTTTCAAGGTTGATACTTTGGGCCTGCCGCTTGCAGCCGGAGAGCGAACCAATGAGCCCTAGAAACACAATGAATCGTGTTGCAGAGCAGGAAAAGCCAGAGATAAACGGTAAAACGGATGTCGACATCGCAGTAGGAGACAAAACCAATTAAAAATTCTTTCCCGAGCCGAGTCAATCAGTTAATCCATCGAATCCGCGAAAATCACAAAAGCTTTGCTTATTGGGGACCAGATTATGTTCCCAGCGAGGTGCCACAGAAAATCCCATTCTTAAGCAAACATTTAAACACGCACTTAAACAACGATCATAGCCACCTGGTCGAGGTGTGTTCTCAATGCGAAGGCAAAAGTCATTCTGCTGAAAGC
>CAZCAL010000161.1:0-4253 GCA_964496625.1 uncultured Verrucomicrobiaceae bacterium
CAGGCACACCGCTAATGATGCGCCGCGGCGGCGCAACCTGAATGTCCCAGCCGCCATCCACATTCGCTGCGCGAGTTTTGCCTCGCGGCCAGGGAGAAATGGTCGGGCCGGCGAGATTCGAACTCACGACCTCTTGCACCCCATGCAAGCGTTCTACCAGGCTGAACTACAGCCCGACCTATTCGTGTTCCGCTCCTCACACTGGGCCGAAGCTGGTCTTCGGGGTGATTGGAACGGGCAATGATTCTGGATGCTCTCCCAGCGATTTGCAACCGGGAGTTTTCGGAGATTTTTGCTGGCCACAAATTAAGCTAGGCGTCCGCAGCACTGCTTAAATTTTTTGCCGCTCCCGCATGGGCAGGGATCATTGCGGCCGACGTTGGCAAACGGCTGTTTCTTGGGGGCTGAGGCTGTGCCTGCTGCTGGAAGAATGAGCTTTGGTCCAGATGTGGCTGGATTGTGGGGCGCGCTTTCTTCCTCGACTGGGGCTGGGCGGCGCTGAGGCGCGGGAACCTGTCCACTCTGCACCGCTGCCATCATGGCCATTTGAGCGAGGTATTGCTCATACGCAGCGAGCTGTTGCGTGCTGCGGAAGAGGTTAGAAACAACCTCGTTGTTGATGTTGCGCATGAGGTCAGAGAAGATGGCGAAGGCCTCCTGTTTGAACTCGATGAGTGGATCTTTTTGTCCGTAGGAGCGGAGGGAAATCCCTTCCTTGAGGGCGTCCAAAGCGTAGAGGTGCTCCTGCCAGAGGCGATCTATGGCGTTGAGGAGGATCATCTTTTCGATCTCCTGTAGTGCAGTGGGGCTGGCTCCGGCGACTTTTACGTCGTAGGTGCCGAGGATCTTACTCTTGAGCCAGTCTGCCTTAGCTTCCAATCCCATGGTGCGGAAACCGGGATCAAATTCTTTGAGGGCGACAGGGAAGGATGAATTTACCCAGTGGAGTAGGTTCTCGTAATCTTCGTCGCGTGCGTCGGTGGCGCTGGATGGGATGAAATCGGAGACGCGCTCAGCGAGACCTTTTTCGACTGCGTCGTTGATGAGGAGACGAGGGTCGTTACTTTGCAGCACTTCATTGCGCCACTCGTAGATGACCTCGCGCTGCTGGTTCATGACGTCATCGTATTCGAGGACGCGCTTGCGGTAACCGTAGTTGCGCTGTTCGACGCGCTTTTGAGCGGTTTCAACGGAACGGTTGAGCCAGGGGTGCTGGAGTTCTTCACCCTCCTTCATGCCAAAACGCTCCATCATGCGGGTCATGCGTTCGGCGGCACCAAAGTTACGCATCAGGTCATCTTCAAAGGCGAGGAAGAATTTGCTTTCGCCAGGGTCGCCCTGACGTGCGGACCGACCACGCAGCTGGCGATCAACGCGCCGGGATTCGTGGCGCTCTGTGCCAAGCACAAAGAGCCCGCCCAGCTCTGAAACGCCTTCGCCGAGCTTAATGTCAGTTCCGCGACCAGCCATGTTTGTGGAAATGGTGACGGCACCTTTTTGTCCCGCTCTGGAAACGATCTCGGCTTCTTGGCGGTGATATTTGGCGTTGAGGACGGCGTGTGGAATTTTTTGCAGCTTCAGCATCCGAGACAGGGTCTCGGAGGATTCGACGGAAGCGGTACCGACGAGCACTGGTTGGCCTTTGACATTGAGGCTGCGGATCAGATCAATGCAGGCGTTGTATTTCTCACGACGCGTCTTGTAGATGCTATCGTTTTGATCGATGCGCTTGACGGGCTGATTGGTCGGGATGGTGAGGACATCGAGACCGTAGATGTCGTTGAATTCTGCAGCATCTGTTTCCGCCGTTCCCGTCATGCCGCCGAGCTTTTGGTAAAGGCGGAAGTAGTTTTGGATGGTGATTGTCGCGAGCGTCTGGGTCTCCGCATCAATCTGCACGCCTTCCTTGGCTTCGACCGCTTGGTGGAGGCCATCGCTCCAGCGGCGGCCGGACATCTTGCGTCCGGTGTGTTCATCAACGATGACGACTTTGTTTTCTTCGACGACGTATTCGACATCCTTTTCGTAGAGGCAATAGGCGCGCAAGAGCTGGCTGATCTGGTGAATGCGCTGGCCTTGGTGGTCCAGCTTTTCCTGCATCTGGGTCTTTTTGTCTTTGCGCTGATCGGCGCTCAGCGTCTGATCGCCATCGATCTCGGAATAGATGGTAGCTAGATCTGGAAGCACGAATGCATCTGGATCATCGGGGTTGAGAAAATTGCGCCCCATTTCGGTGAGATCCGCGTCATGGGATTTTTCATCGATGGCGTAGTAGAGTTCTTCTTTGAGTTTGAAGAGTTCCACCTTCTGCGGGTCAGTGTAGCAGGCGAGTTCTGCTTTCTCGATAGCGCGACGCAGCTCAGGTTCCTCCATGGAACGGAGGAGTGCACGGTTTTTTGGTTGGCCTAGTTTGACCTGGAATAGTTTGCGCCCAGCGGTTTCGTTGTCTCCTGCGGCGGAGAGTTCGCGCGCGGTGGAGATGAGGCTGTTACAGAGAGCATTCTGGCGTTTGACGAGCTGCTCAATGAGCGGCTTGTAGCGCTCATACTGGTGGGTGGTGGCGGCACTTGTCACTTGGCCGCTGATGATCAGTGGCGTGCGTGCTTCATCGATGAGGACGGAGTCCACTTCGTCCACGATGGCGAAGTAATGGCCGCGCTGCACCTGCTGCTCCGAATTCATGGCCATGCCATTGTCGCGCAGGTAGTCAAAGCCGAACTCGCTATTCGTGCCGTAGGTGATGTCAGCGGTGTATTGCTCCCGCCGGACGTTGGAGTGTTGGTCATTCTGGATGCAGCCAACGGTGAGACCGAGGAATCGATAAAGATTGCCCATCCACTCTGAGTCGCGTCGGGCGAGGTAATCATTGACCGTGATGACGTGGACGCCGCGTCCAGTGAGGGCATTTAGGGTGACAGGCAGGGTGGCGACGAGGGTTTTACCTTCGCCGGTGGCCATCTCGGCGATCATACCGCGATGCAAGGCTGTGCCGCCGATAAGCTGGACGTCAAAGTGGACCATGTTCCAGGTCAGCGGCATATCGCAGACATTGATCTCTTTCCCGCAGAGGCGGCGTGCAGCGCTCTTCACCACCGCGAAGACTGTTGGCATGATCTCATTGAGCATCTTTTGTTCAATGTCACCAAAACGGGGTTGGATTTCGTTCCAGTCATCACGGGCGCGGTCGATGCGTGCCTTTTTGTCATCCATGCTGGCGGAGGCCCAGGAGCTGTCTGCCAAGTAATCGTTGGCGAGGGATGGGAAGTGGGGCTTGAGGCGCAGGAAGGCTTCATTGACGTTGCGTAGGCAGGCGTCGACTTCTTCCTCCGTCGCCACGCGCAGAGAAACACCTCCGAGAAACTTGGGTGTGTGGAAGGCTCTGAACTGATCTTTCCATGCCGCCACTCGGTCGCGCAGGGCATCATCGCTCTCGTTCTGGAGGTCTTTTTCGATGCGATTGACTTCGGCGACCAGTGGTTGCAGCCGTCGGACGGTGCGCTGGTTTTTGCTGCCGATGAATTTTTTGATGATCCAGTTAAACATGATGCCGTTTTTGGGGGGAAGGGGAGACGATACCCTGGGAGGGTATGGCCGGGGAATCGCTAATCTGGCTTAACAAACAGGTGCTGGCAAGTCAGAGCTGGAACTGATGGGAGGAGGAACACTAGCCTGGAGTGATGATCAGCCACAGAGCGGCAAAGGCCGTGAGGAGGAAAAGCACCCATTCGAATGCCTGCTGGGGGATGCGGCGGAGGATCTGCCAACCGATGAGAATACCCGCGATTACGGCTGGGAGTAGCACAAGATTGGTGCCTAGCGAGCGGGGGTTGATGATGCCGAGATTCGCACTGAAGGGGACTTTAAATAAATTGATGAACAAAAAGAAGCGGGTGAAGACGCCGAGGTGCTCTTTTTTTTCCAGTCGTTGGGAAAGCAAATACACGGTCATTACGGGGCCGGCTGCGTTTGCTAGCATGGTGGTGACTCCGGCGCAGAGCCCCATGCTCCATGCAAATAATCGGTGGGTTGTCAGTGCGAGAAATTCTTGGCGCTTCCAGTCCAGGAGGAGCTTGAAGAGGAGTAATCCGACTATCAGCCAGCCGATGACGTAACGTGTGCTGGTGCGATCAATTTGATCCAGGACAAGCCAGCCGATCACTACGCCGATCATGGCCGGTGGCGTCATCGGCAACACCTTTTTCCATGACCCGCCGTGTCGATTGATCCAGTAGCCCATGAAATCCGCACAAATC
>CAZCAL010000161.1:4263-9097 GCA_964496625.1 uncultured Verrucomicrobiaceae bacterium
CCTTTGCCCCGAATGCCTGGGCCATGAGGACTACCGTGAGCGTCGCGGTGCCCGAAAGCCCTGCCTTTGATAGACCAATGCAGAGAGCACCGATTAGCGCCAGCCAGAGGATGCTGGAGTTGGTGGATTGAATCAGGGTGTGATCAGTCAGCCACATGAGGGATTACGAAAAGAAAACGGCAGCCCCGTGGAGAGGCTGCCGTCAAAAGAATTTTGTTGATCCTCAGGGCCGATTAAGGGTGACGGAAAAGGTTGGAAGGATCGCGGTCCTGGTTCAGGTCCTGACTAGCATCCTTTCCATCCGTCGTGCATTGCTGTTTCAGCGAAGAACCTGGAGCAGGCTTACGGAGAGGGAACTTATCGTTGGCGCTGCCAACCATCCATGGCTTGGTGTTGCAGGAGGCGAGCAGTGACACAGTGGCGAGAGAAAGAATCCATTTCATGCGAGCAGGATTTTGGCGGGGGATGGGTAGGGTTGTCAAAACAAATTGTTGGGCGCAGAAAGAAGTTTCTCTGCAAAATCGGTGCCGCTGGAGGGATCTGGAAGTCTGTGCCGAAGTCGGACGCCGATGGCAAAAGTTCGAATCTAGCCAAATAGGGAGCGCGCTCTGGGATCCGCAGTCAGCGGAGCTTGCGATAGAGGGTGTCAAAGCGAATCACGCCACTGTTTAGCAAAAGGGGGACAAGGCGTCGGCCCCAAGGGTGCAGCAGCACGGATTGCAGCGCCCAAGCCCATCGAAGTCTCGAACTGAAAAGCTGATGCTGATTTGTCCTTACCTGCGACCGGGTTGTCCTCCAGTCGGCCTCGCCACGACTCCACGTTGCAAGAGGAGTTAAGGCTGATAGAGCGCTCTGGAAGGCCATCGTCATGCCGTTGCCGGTAATGGGTGGGATCATTGCCGCTGCATCGCCGATCCTTAGCCGGTCATCGCTGCTCATCTGCCAGCCCAGTGAAAAGTGGGTGACGCCTTTGAGTGAATCTTTGATCAGCGTGGAAGACTGGAGCCGTCGTGCGAGTTTTGGCAGTCCTGCTTCACGAATCGCCACAATTAGGGCCGATGCGTCGGCTGCGGAAGGGCTGAGTGTGGCGCTGCGCTTGAAGAGGCCGCTGACATTGACCCGCTTGTTTTCGATCTGGGTCAGGCCTACATAGCCGTGATTTGCTAAATGAATCTCAAGGTCTGCGGTGATAGGGAGGCCATCAAAATGAGCCTTCATGCCAATCCACCCGCCGTTTTGTTTTACTCTACCGCTCGCCCAAACGGTGCCCTCTTCGTCATGCTTACATCGTTCGCCACACAGAAGGTCTCCTCCTAGCGCAAGGAATTGGGACGCAAGAGTGGCATCCAAAAGGTGCCTGCTGATGCCTCGGGCAGGTTCAGGTAAGGAATGCTGAAAAAGGAGACGTTCTCCGTCATACCAGATCGTTGTGAGCTGGCTTGAGGCACTGGCAAAGGCAGCCTTGATTCCCAGCGCGTCCAGTTCCGCCTCTCGAATACCTGAGACAAATTCTCCACACACACGGTGTCTTGGATAATTGGTAGCCTCAATGATCCTCACAGGGATATCCTGCCGACGTAGCGCAATGCCAAGCGATAAGCCTGCGAGCCCGCCTCCTGCAATGGTGACCCGTCGCGCAGTCATGGTTCAAGGGATGTAATTCGATACGCACCGTGCCAAGTCATCGACGTGGCATTATGCCAGCCGTTCATGCCCAAGTGTTGTGCTAGTTCGTCGCCATGAAACCCAGCCCTGATGCTGGTGATCATGTCGTGGCCGGTGATCCAGTTCAAATCGGCCAAGCCGACGAGAAGGGCACCTTGGAGTTCGTGTGCACGCCGCCGTGCGGGTTCGCTGGCGATCATGCAACGGGCGTTGCTTCGGATACGATCACCCAGGATAGCTAGTTGATCCGGATCGAAGTGATGGAGAAACAGATTGGCAATCACGATGTCCACATCTTTCAAAACGGAGCTGTCGAAGATATTTCCTTGCTGCCAAATGGCCCCGTGCGGCCATTCGGTCGGTTGTGGGCCCAGATCGATTGCTCGGTATAAATTTGCAGGAACGATGCCAGCGGTAATGATTGAGCGGGCGAGTCTTCCATCGCCTGCGCCAAGTTCCAAGATTCGCCAACCGGGCCGCCACAACTTGCGCACTTGATTTGCAATCCAGCGATGGTTGCCCATGATCGAGTTGATCAGTGCCAGATCCCCTCGGCTGCGGACGGCATCAGGATGGTCGTGAGGGAGTTCATCCAAATATTCTGGCTCGACGATGCGCGCAATCATCGTTCATTCGCCACCTCGGATTTTGCCCCGGCCTCGTTTGACCTCTGAGCGTTCTCTTTTCGTCTTCAGGATCTTTTCCTGAAGGCCCCTTGGCCGGGGCCTACTTTGGCGGCGCTTTTTTTCACGTTCATTCTGCTCGGCGAGACGAGTCTCTTTTCGCTGTGCCTGGATGCGGTCACAGAGTTCCACTCGAGCGAAATGGCGGTTCATCGTTTGGCTGCGTTCGCGTTGGCAGCGGATCTCGACGCCCGTGGGCACATGGCGCAGGACGACGGTGGAGGACGTCTTGTTGATCTTCTGTCCGCCTGCGCCAGTGCCTCGCGTAAAGGTCTCTTCGAGATCTTCATCGCGGATGCCGAGCTTGCGCATTCGTGCGGTGAGCGCATCGTCTATTTCCAGTCCAGCCATGATCCGCATTGTCGTTCTGGCTGGGATAAGGTCAAATGCATCCATCTATGAAATCAGATCATGCCGAAGTCCTCCATCACCTTTTAGTAACCAAGCGTCAAGCTGCCCTCGCCACCGTCCATGAAGGTCAACCCTATGCGTCAATGGTAGCCTTTGCAGCTGAACCAGGCTGGGCCGGGTTCCTGATGCTCTTGAGCGGATTGAGCCCGCATACGAAGCACCTGCTAGATCATCCTCGCGCCTCATTGATGGTCTGCGAGGCGGAGAGCGCGGACACAACGGATGTGCAGACGCTCCCGCGTGTCTCATTGCAAGGGAGCGTTGAGCGCATCGGTAGGGATCATGTTGCGTGGTCGACCGTCGCTGCGCACTACCTCAAGAAAATTCCAAATGCAGAGCTGTTCCTCCAACTGGGAGACTTTGCCTTTTTCCGTCTCGTCCCAGAGAGTGGACGGCTGGTTGCGGGATTTGCGCAGACGCTGAATTTATCCCCTGAGGTTTTGAGTAGAGTTGCAAGCGTGTAGCACCTCCCTCGGTTTACGGTTTTTTGACGGTCATCCAGCGTGTGGTTTCCATGCCTGAGGCTAGCTCCTTGATGCGGATCTCCCACGTGCCAGGGTCATCGTTCGTGGCGGTGTTGAGATCGAGCGTGAGGATGCCGTTTTCTGCGGCATGATAACCGGTGCCTTCGACGGCGACGCCATTCGCATCCCGCACAGTCACTTGAACGGGGATGACTGCTTTCAATGGCTCGTTGTTCGAAGTGGTGATCGTGGCCTTAATGCTGGCGGTGTTGCCTGCGGTGGCGTTTTCCGGGGCATCCAACAGGATTTGTAGCAATGGCTTGGGTGTGATCATGAACACATTGCCGTCGCCTGGTCCCAGATCGATATCCCAAGTAGCACCTTCCTCGGCACCGCGCTTTGGCATGATGAAACCACTGCGGGTGAGGTCGTAGATGTTCGCCGCGTCCTGTTTCAACGAGACTTTGGCGTGAGAAGGTAAGCCGTTTTCCATCACGAGGCCGTGCTGGCCAACGTAGGTGCCGTATTCTCGGTGGTCGTTAATCACAAACACATAGAGCGCGTCTCCAAAGCGTCGTGTGCGGATGATGACCTCTGGATTGTCACAAGTGATGGTGGGTGCCCATCCCAAGGCGGGAAGTTTGTCATGGAGTTCATTGGCCAGTTGCATGACTTTAGCCTTGTCCTCCTGTGCCTTCTTCTCGCGCTTGAAGGATGGGAGGACGAGGTCTGCTTTGATGGCCGGGCAAAGGTTTTCGTCGGCAATGATCTTGCCGCCTTTCTTCTGCCAATCGAGGATGCGATCAACTGCCGCACGTGGCAGGACGTCGCAATCCGGCATGAAGAGAATTTTGCGGCCGCTCAGTCCATTTTTGATGAGGGTTTCTTCAAAGATGACATCGCTTTGAACGTGCGCGTATTGGCTTGCCTGCCAGAGGTCTGAGGCCCAGCCCATGTTGCTGCCGTAGCCTCCCCGCCGGGCAAACATTTGGGAGGTGAAGCTTTCATAGAAGGCCACCTCGGAGCGAACGTCGGGGATGGTCATCAGGGTTGGTCCCAATGGACGGACGACATCGTGAATGAGGTCCGTTAGCACATGCACCGTGTTAGGGTTTGTATAACGGTATCCGCCGGGGCTGTCCGTCGGCACTAAGGACTGCCATCCATGATACATGATGCCCTGGATGGGGCGTGCTAGCTTCGTCCAGAGAGCCTCTTTGAGCTGCATGGGCGCGATGGTGATGTAGGCGGCTTCTGGGTCGTGATCTTCCCACGCAACGGTGTCGCCGGGTGCTTTTTGGCCGATCGGTGCGGTTTGGGATCGATACCAGATGAGTTGCGTCATTTTCATCACTCTCTGCCGACGCCCTGAGGCCTCACTCATGGCGAAAAGTTGATCGGTACAGAGGCCGATGCGTTGAGGATCTGGATAGGTGTAAGTCCAGTGCGAGATGACATCCACGTTCCCTCCAGCGCCGCTGATGCTAGGCTGGCGAACCGCCGGATCGAAGAACGTCCAAAGATCGCGCTGAGAGGAACTCTTCACTCCTTTGGCGAGAGCGGTGTGCAGGCCATTCCATCCATCGCCCACTGTCCAGAACCAGCGGTAGT
>CAZCAL010000162.1:0-9004 GCA_964496625.1 uncultured Verrucomicrobiaceae bacterium
GCCCGCCTGCCTCAAAGCGAAAGGTGCCGATGCTGGCGAACTTCAGACCTCTGATGTCATCATCTGCTTCTTTGAACGCGAGCAATTCTTCGCCATCGGCGTGGAGGATGGTGACGGGGACGCGCTCTGCACGCCCTGGACCACCAATGAAGGCGATTCGAACTTCATAGCGCGCGGTCTTGGGGATTTTAGGTGCGAAGGATAGCGTCTTGTCACCCTTCGCCTCATTCAGATCGTGAAGGTAACCGCTGCCAAGGAATGGGCCGAACGACGTGGAATGCTTCCAATTACCGACCTGTTGAGCCTGGGTGTCGTCGACGATGATGCCGGGTAGTTCGGCTGGATCGATGGGCTTTTTGCGTCTGCGAAGTTGAAACGTATTGCTGTCTTTGAGGGCGTCCTTGAGTTCGGCGATCTGCTTTTTGAGTTCGGCGATCTTGTGCTCATTGGCCTTCATTTTAGACTCTTCGGGGCCATCCATCGGCAGGGGTGTATCAACCCAATGCGCCACGTTGTCCGTGTAGTTTTTCAGCGTGCGGGTGCTGCGGAAGATGCCCGCTAGAGCGTAGTAGTCGCGAGTCGGGATGGGATCAAATTTGTGATCGTGACAGCGGGCACAGCCGATGGTCATGCCAAGAAAAGATTTGCCAATGGTATCGAGCTGCTCATCGACGATATCCATACGCAGCGTCCCTTTGTCCTGCTCTTCGTAGTTCGTGGGACCGAGAGCGAGGAAGCCTGTAGCGGTAAGTTGGCGACGGCGCTGGGCAGGAGTTTCATACGGGAGGAGATCCCCGGCAAGTTGCTCCGTGATGATTCGATCAATGGGCACGTCGTCCCGAATGGAATGCAAGACATAGTCGCGATAGCGCCAGGCATCTTTGAAGGGAAGGCTGCGCCCACCCCCCGAGGACTCTGCGAAGCGGGTGATATCCAACCAGTGAGAGGCCCATCGCTCGGCGAAAGCTGGCGAATCGATGAGGCGGTCTGCGAGGACTTCGACTGCCTGACGTAGGCCATGGTGTTGGGTATCTGCTTCGAAGGTCGCTACTTCTTCTGGGCTCGGGGGCAGTCCGCAAAGGTCAAAGTAAAGGCGGCGGGCGATTGCTGCTGGTGCCGCATCGGGTGCCGGATGCAACCCCTTCGCTTCGAGCGATGACAGGATGTGCCGGTCTGCCTCGTTGTGTGGCCACTTGGAGTCTTGCACGCTCGGGGCGGCACTTGTTCTGATTGGTTGGAAGGACCAAAAGTGCCGACCTCCCTCGACGGTGGGTGGGATCACGTGGGCGGTTTTGGCCACTCCGGCGGCTTGTGGTGCCGTGGCGCGGGGATCTGGTGCACCACGTTGGATCCAGTCTTCGAGGACGCTGACATCGGCTGCGGAGAGCTTTTCATCAGGCGGCATCTTTAGATCACGGTCCGTGTAGTGAACGGCCTTGATGAGCAGACTGGCACCCGGTTTACCAGGCACGGCAGCAGGGCCTGAGTCGCCGCCGGTGGCCCAGCCACTGCGGGAATCAAGCCTCAGTCCGCCTTTTTGTTTGTCAGGACCGTGACAGTCAATGCAGTGTTCGATGAGCAAGGGACGGACGCGGGCTTCAAAGAACTCTGCGTCTCCAAGATCTACCGCCTCTGCGGCCACTGGCGTGAGGCCGAGGATGAGAAGGGACAGGAGACGCCGGAAATGCATGGAAAAAAGACGTTGTGGAACGCTGAATCTTACAGACCACCGCCTTCGGACGGAGGATGCAGAGCTTGAAAAGTCCTGCTTGTTCTGCGCTGGGTGCTACATACGATGCGCCATGGAATTGTCCCCCACCGAAAACTACACTTGGGAAAGCTACTTTGCAGAGCTGTTCAATGACTGCGTGGAGCAGTACGATGAAGGTAATGATGATTTTGAGACTTGGTTTACGGAGGACGATCTGGCCTTCCTCGATTCAATCGGTTACCGCGAGCGCGAGTTCTTTGATTTTGTGGAAGATCATTGCCGCTCTGAGGGGCAGGACCCGACTGCGATGACCGCACTGCTCATTGCTGCGGTGCGTCGTGACTATTTGAATGTGGTGCAAAAGGGAGTGACGAGCGATAAGATCGTGCCGCCCTCTGATCTGCCCGCAAAGAGTGCGGACCTCGAAGGGATTCCTTGGTTGCCACGGATCATCGTGAAGGCTCGCGCAAAATTGCGGGGTGAGATGGACCCTGACACGATGTTTGGCTGTGGGGGGGATCGTGGTTTTTGCGCCCGCCATCACATCCACTTGGCTGACTTCTTGCGTACGGTGTGGGCAGCTGGCGATGACGACCAGCGGATCGCAGAGTTCGTGAAAAACGGAGGCCGCTGGGCTTGAGTAAGATGCGATCTGGATGGGCAGCTGTCGCTCTAATCCTTGCAAGTTGGGCGGTGATCTATCTGCCTGGACTGAATATCCGTGAGGTGCAGGGCGAAGAAGCCCGGCGAGTCTTGCCGGGCCGGACGATGCTGCAAACCGGCGATTGGGTGGTGCCGCGTTCTGCGGGGAGAGTGTACAATCGCAAGCCTCCGCTCATCAACTGGGTCAGCGCGGCGGCGATCTCGATCAGCGGTCGTATGGACGAGCGCACCGTGCGTTTGCCGACGACTTTGGCAATGCTGACTCTGGGCTTGGTGATTTTTGGCGTGGGGCGGGCGTGGATGGGCGACTCCACGGCGCTGTTGGCTGCGCTAATCGGATTGACGAATGTGGGCTTGATCGAAAAAGGTCGATTGGCAGAGATTGAAGGCCTTTATGTGAGTCTGTACGGTATGGCCATGGTCGTGTGGCTGGCTTGTTGGTGGCGGGACAAAAGTCTGCTGGCCTGGGTGGCATCCGGGGTTTTGCTGGGCTTGGGGTTTTTGGCCAAGGGGCCGGTTCACGTTTGGTACTTCTACTCAGTGGTGATCGGACTTTTGCTGGCGGAAGGTCGCGGCAAGGAGTTGCTGAATTGGCGGCATTGGACCGGTTTGGCTGTTTTTGTCAGTGTGTGGTTGCCATGGGCGCTAATGAATAGTGCGCGCAATCCCGCCAAGGACTCTGGAAAGGTGTGGGCGGAGCAGGTCACTCATCGCTTAGGTTTGGTGGAGTTTGATTGGGTGAACTGGCTGCTCCAGATCCCTGAAAGTCTGATCAACTTTTTACCGTGGTCGCTGCTCTTGCCGCTCCTGTGGAGACGCGAGACGGTGGATCGTTGGGCTGAGATGGGCCGTCGGGGAGTTTGGCTTCGCGGATTGCGCAATGGCCTAGTCGTTGGCTTTCTGGTGATCGCTCTTTTACCATCATCGCGTCCGCGATTCATGCTGCCTGTCAATGTGGTGGCGGCGATCTTAGTGGCGGAGGTCGCCATGATGATGATCGCGGAACGTGCGAAGAAATGGGCGGCGGTATGGCGCGTAGTGGTGATGGGCTTGACGACGCTGCTCCTAGCCTTCTCGGTGGTTGCCCCCATCTATCTGCATGGGCTGGCGATCTGGTGCGCGGTGGCCGCTGTGCTTGCTGGGTTGTGGTTCCTATGGCTGTGGAAGTTTGCGATAAAGATGTCGTCACCGTGGCTGCGAATGGCCGTTATGACTGTCGGCACGCTGGGAATTGGCGTGATGTCTCTCATGTGGGGTTTTGTGCATGGTCGCACGATCTATGATGAACTGCGCCCATTCGCTGGGGAGATCATGAGCCACACCGGACCAGCTCCTGAGATCATCTTGTACAAATTAGAGGAGCGGATGTGGCCGTTCTATTTGGGGACAGGGTGCCGAGAGATTGCGGAGTTGGATGATCTGCCTGCGTCGGCGAAATGGATTTTGGTGGAGGCGAAACTGCGTGAGCGCCGAGTCAAAGAAATGGAGCGCCGTTATGGACCGGTGCGAGTGACGGCTGAGGTGCAGGAACGAAAGACTGACAACGCTGGCGGAGATGGCACACACTATCTGCTGTTGGGGTTTGGTGATGAAACCTCCGATGCGAAAAGTAAGGAGGGCATCCTTTAATGGACGAGGCGTCACTGGGAGTTTTGAGAGATATCACGCTGATCGCTGCGATAGCGACCGTGATGGCCTTTATGATCTATCCTCTGTGGAATCGGTTGGCGGCATCTCATCTGGATGGGAGTGCAGGTCTAGTGGATGTGTCACGCTTTGCCTTCCCTGATGTGTGGGTTGCGGTTGGGTTAGCGCTGCTCTTGGTCTATGGAGTCTTTGCTCCCGAGTTGGCAAAGGAAGGTGCGGCTGCGACAGAGGATGCGGGCGATTCCAGCGTGGGTTTGCTTTTAGCGAATGCAGTTTTTCTGCTGTTTATCTGCGCGTTATTGCTCAGTTACGTGGCTCGGTTGCGTGGGCTGAATCCGTTAGAACTATTCGGACTTCGGCGGCTTGGGGTTTGGCATGCGATGCTGGTGGCCGGCATTGCTTTGATTCCAACGGTGCTGCTAGTCTATCAAATCGCGATGCTATTCACGAATTACCTTTCGCCCTTCTGGCCTGATCTTCAGCCACAGGAAACGGTGAGTCTTTTTGTGAATGCGCACAGCGGCGTTGAAAAGTGGCTGCTGGTCGGAACAGCCGTATTGGTGGCACCGATTGTGGAGGAGACCATTTTTCGTGGCTTCATCTATGGGGTAATGAAACGCTATACGGATCGTTGGTTTGCGATGCTGCTGTCCTCAGTTCTCTTTGCCGTGGTGCATGTGCATCTTGGTAGCGTGGCTCCACTGTTTACTCTGGCTGTGCTGTTCTGCGTTGTGTATGAAATCACGGGCTGTTTGACGGTCACGATGTGGATGCACGCACTGTTTAACGGACTTAGCATGGCGGCACTTTTGTTTGCAGATGGTCAACCTGTCACTGGTCCTTGATGGAATGGAACTGACGCTCAACGACATTGGTGAAGATGAGTTGATCAGGCGACTCATGAGGGGTGTACGTTTGGATGCCGAGGTAGTGCTTGGTGCCGGAGATGACTGCGCGGTGGTAAGGACTGCCTGTGAGGGAAGCCATCTGGTATTGAAGACTGATGCAATGGTGGGCGATGTGCACTTTACTCTGGAGATGCCTGCTGAGTTGGTGGGGCGAAAGGCGATTGCACGGGTGATTAGCGACTTCGCTGCCATGGGGGCTACACCCCGTCATGCGCTGATTACTCTCGTCGCCCCTGGAAGGACAGAGGTGAAATGGCTGGAGGATGTCTATCGTGGGATGCGTCGCGTGGCCGATGAATACGGTATCAATCTCGTCGGTGGAGAGACCTGCCGTGGCAATCAGATCGTCCTGTCAATTAGCATGACGGGCACTGTTTCTGTGGATCGGATTCTCCGACGCGATGGCGCACGAGTAGGTGATGCAATAATCGTCACAGGGAGACTTGGCGGTAGTTTGCAAGGGCGGCACTTGACCTTTGAGCCGAGGCTTGCTCAAGGTGCATGGTTGGCCGGACGCAGTGAAGTACATGCAGTGATGGACATCAGCGATGGCTTAGCCAAAGATCTTCCGCGCATGGCAGTTGCTGCTGGCTTGGAGTTTGTCATCGATGAAGATTCGCTGCCTTGTGGACACGGATGCAGCACCTCGCAGGCTTGGTCTGACGGGGAAGACTATGAACTGCTGATGGCTGTCAATGCAGCCGATGTACCAAATCTCATGATGGGCTGGAATGCAGACTTTGCGTCAACCTCTCTGAGCCCAATCGGATTTTTTGTCGCACCTGGACAGGGTGTGAAGCCCTCATTGCGCGGCGGTGGATGGGATCACTTCGCTGCCGGATCGACGGAGAATGCTTGAGGGTAGAATGGCTTTTTTGCCGCTCGCCATGCGTTGAACCCACCCTTGAGAAGGTAGACTCTTTCAAACCCTTGGTGTGCCATGATGTCAGCGACGAGTTCCGCTCGTCCACCGATTGCACAGTAGAGCAGATACGGTTTGCTGCGATCTAGCTTTGAGATGCGTTCGGTGGTTTCTTCTGTCCTTAGATAGTCATAGGGTTGTGCCTCGGGAATTCTAGACGGCCCATATTCAGCCTCGGTGCGCACATCGAGAATGGTGAGTGACTTGTCGCTAAGGATGAGTGCTTGGGCCTCGTCAGGTGTGATGCTTTTGTAGTTCGCTGGCAGGGAAACAGTGGGAGGTTCAGTGGCACCTATGGGCTGCGTCGGTGGTTCACAAGCAGTCACGAAGAGGAGTGCGATGAGGGCGAACGAAAAGGTTTTCATGACGGGACTGCTTCGGTGGGTTGTGCTCGGGTGATCGCTTCGAAGTAGTGGTCTTCGAGACGGGCGATTTGAGAGGGTGCTCCAAACTGCTCTCTCACGGACGTAGCCGCATTGCAGGAAAGCTTCGAAAGAAGTCCGGGCTCTTCAATGAGGCGTAGAATGGCGGTGGCGAGTTCGTTAGGGCTGCGTTCCCCGACGAGCAGGCCATCGAAATCATGAGTGACGGCTTCAGGGATTCCTCCATGACGAGTGGCGACGACGGGCAGGCCGGTCGCCATGGCTTCAAGCATGGAGTTGGGAATGCCCTCTTGGTCTTGACCTTGGGTGAGCTCGCTGGGATGGAAAAATGCGTGTGCCTTTTCGTATTGTGCAAGCAATGAGCGTTGGTCGAGCCAACCCCGAAGCACCACATTTTTGTCAAGCCCTCGAGCTGTGATCTCTTGGCGGATCTTGTCAACCATCGGGCCTTCGCCGCAAAGGATGTACTTGATGTGGGGATGTGTCTTTACGACCTGCTGCAGTGCTTTGAGTGTGGTGAGAATGCCCTTTTTTGCGATCAGTCGGCAAGCCTGAACAAAGACCCATTCATCATTCGTTGGTGGTTGACGCACGCTCGATGGAACACTGTCAAATGGGATGGGCGTGCGATTTAGACGGAGTTTATCTTCTGGGCAACCCAGTTCACTGAGGCGATTCAACAACGATTGACTGCGAGCCAGGACGAGCTGTGCTGAGGCGAAGACTTGACGCAGTTGGGCGAGGTGGTCAGGCTTGTCGATATCTTTGGCAACATCGACGCCATGAAAGGAGACGATCCACGGGCCAGCCCACTCCTGAAGCATCGGCAGGAAACCAACGGCTTTGTGCCCGTAGTAAACATGCACCAGTGCAGGCTGGTCTTTTTGTAACAGTTCGATCAAATTCCACGGATGACATGGCCCAATATATTTGTTGATCTGCACTGGCGGTGGCCATTGGCGAATGATGTATTTATACCAGAAGCGCAGCAGAAAATTTCCCTTCGGTCGGTGATGCAACTTCGTCATCGGGACGATTCGCTCAAAGGGAAACATGTCCTGATTCTCCATCCATTGAGCATAGACGATATTTTTGACTCTCGTAAGGCCCGTAATCTGGCGGTAGATGGATTGCATCTCCGGCTTGAGGTAGGTGCCGCAAAGGCTGATCACGACGGGGCGCGGATCGGAGGGTGGGGCGATTGTGGTTGGGTCTGACATTATTGGCCGGCGGGAATGTAGCAAGTGGATGCAGTCTGGCAAAGACAATGCGATGCGCACCTGTTGACGGAATGACTCCGCCCGGCATGTTGAGGCCATGGTGCGAGAGAATGATGATGTCTTCAGTGTGTCCGAATTGACGCGGGAGATCCGTGCTCTCCTGGAGAACGAAATTGGCACTGTGTGGGTTGAAGGGGAAATCAGCAACCTCCGGGTGCAGTCTTCGGGTCATCAATATTTCACTCTCAAGGACGCAGGTGCTCAGTTGTCCTGCGTGATGTTTCGCGGAATGGCGCAGCGTTCCGCTGTGCGCTTGACGGATGGCGCTGCGGTTCGAGTGCATGGCGAAGTCTCTGTGTATGAAGCGCGGGGTCAATATCAGATGGTCGTTAAGTCTGTGCAGGCTCAAGGGCAGGGATCATTACAGGCGCGCTTTGAAGCATTGAAAAAGCGTCTCCATGATGAAGGCCTCTTCGATGAAGAACACAAAAAGTCGATTCCCAAGTTTCCTCTGGTTGTGGCTCTGGTCACGTCACCCACGGGCGCTGCGATTCAGGACATGCTGAATATTTTGGCGCGGCGTGCGCCCTGGGTTCGGGTGATGGTTTTTCCTGTGCGTGTGCAAGGACAGGGCGCTGAGCGAGAGATCGCACGGGCCATTGAGATTCTAAACGAGGCGGAAGAATGGGGACTGCCTGTGCCTGACACGATTGTGGTGGGACGTGGCGGTGGGAGCTTGGAGGATTTGTGGAACTTCAATGAAGAGATCGTGGCGCGTGCGATCTTTGATTCTGAAATTCCGGTCATCTCTGCCGTTGGGCATGAGATTGATTTTACGATTGCCGATTTCGTCGCCGATTTGCGAGCACCGACTCCAAGTGCTGCCGCCGAATTATTGGCTCCTGACCGTGATAGTCTCCAGCGTCATTTTGATGGGGTTGGGCGAATATTGACGGGTCGCATAATGACTGTGATCGATCAATCGCAGCGTGTGCTTGATTTGATGGCGCGCGGTCCACTGATGCATGAGCCACGACGTCGCTTGATGGAGGCGGAACAATGGCTTGATGAGATGGAGGGGCGCCTGCGTGAGGGAGTGAAGTCAAGCCTGCACGAGTCTCGCGAAATGCTTGCTCGATTGGCGGAAACGTTAGCGCGTGCGCAACCGCAAACACGCTTGGCTGAAGCACGACATCGAGTGGAGTCAGCAGAGGCGAGTATGAAGCAACTGATGCGGCATCATGTGCTTCGCTTGACAGAGTCTATTGACAGCCGAGCCAGCCTTTTGCGAAGCCTTGGTGTGGATGGCGTTTTGGCCCGTGGATTCTCAATCACAATGAATGATCGGGGAGAGATGCTCAACAGCGCGGGCGAGGTTGCAGAAGGGGCAATGATTCGCACCCGACTTCGCGATGGCCAGATTGAAAGCGTAGTGAGGCAATGCTCGACAAACTAACATTGCGGGACTTCCGCTGCTTTGATTCTGCTCACGTAGAACTGCATACAGAGACGACAATTTTTACTGGCCGGAATGGTCAGGGAAAGACATC
>CAZCAL010000163.1:0-2065 GCA_964496625.1 uncultured Verrucomicrobiaceae bacterium
AAATTCACACCTGCGAAGCTTGTTGAGGTACTTCAAGTGGGACTACCGTTCCGGGAACTTCAGGTCTTGCAGACCAGTCTCGCTTTGCCGTCCGAGAAGCTGGCCCCGATGCTGGGCACTTCCAAGGCCACCTTCCACCGGAGCAAAGGAGCGGCCAGCAGGCTGAATTCCGCTGTGTCGGATCGCGTGGTCAAGTATGCCAAGCCCCTCGCCTTTGCTGTAAAGGTCTTTGGCAACCAGGAGGATGCCAAGCAGTGGCTCAAAGCACCGCAGTTCGGCCTCGGCGGTGCAGTGCCGCTGGATTATGCAAAAACGGAAATCGGGGCACGCGAGGTGGAGAACCTCCTCGGCCGCATTCAATACGGAGTCTATTCATGATCCGCACGGGATGGCGCATCGTTCCTGAAGAACTGGCCGCAGCCGCTATTGATGGAGAGGGAGCAAGGCTCTTCGGTGGGCAATGGAATTCGGTGGGCATACCCGTGGTTTATGGCGCTGAGCACCTTTCTCTGGCTGCGCTGGAGGTGCGCGTTCACATTGACCGCATGAGCATGAAGAAGCGCTACAAGTTCATCACCTTTGAGTTCGACGATGAATTGATGACGACCCTTCCTGCCAGCTCACTGCCGCAGCACTGGCAGCAGGACCCTCCGTCACCATCCTTGCAGGCTTTGGGTGACCAGTGGCTCGCTGCCGCAGACTCCGTCATCCTCTCTGTCCGCGGCGTGAACATCCCTGCGGAGCACAACTTTCTCATCAATCCCCGCCATCCTGATTTCAGAAGGTGAAACTCTGGAGCCCCAACGACTTCGTTTTCGACTGTCGCCTCGTCCCATGATGGGCCTCATCTCAGCGACTGTAAGGCTGACGATCGACAAGACAACCATTGATGAAGCATACAAGTAAATCACCAGCGAACTGAGCAGGCAGGACCGCAACGACCTCGCTAAATGGGCCGCCGAGATGGAGGTGCTGGTGAAGAACCCGGAACGTGTGGGGGCCATAGTGGAGCACATCGTGGGACACTACCAGACCAAGGTGGAGCCAAGCGGCTTCAAGGCGCAGGTGGTGGTCATCGACCAGGAGTGCTCCATGCTCTACGAGAAGGTGATGGACGAACTCATCGGCCTGGAGGCCAGTGCCGTGGTGACGAGCAGCAAGGCCCTGCCAGTGCAGATGCAGAAGTGTCTGGCATTCTTCCCGAACGTGGACCGCAGCCTTGGCGGCTACAATGCCCTCATGGCAGCCAAGTATTGAAGACTATTTTGAAAGTGCGATCCAGACAGCAAACGCCAAGCACAATGCCTTCCTGAGAGAACTGGGCTACCCTCCATCAAGCTCTGTGCTTTGTTTCGAACTGAGGGCAGCACAATTGATCATTCGATGGCTCATTTTCTATTGCCATGATGAGGAGCGATCTTTGCAAAACAGTCTAGCGACTGGGACGGGCGTCAAATGGGGAGGGCTCAATCCCTGGGGTTGAGATGATCCGTTCCTTCTAAAAATCTCTGCGCCCTCTCGATCTCTGTGGTGTAAACGGCCTCCGTGCCTCGTCCACCCCTGATTCGTGGTGTAGCGACCGGGCCTGCCGGGGGGCGTATCGGTTGGGGACAACCTCGCGGGAGCAGTTGACGAGAGCCCTGGCAGGGTGCCTAATTGCGCCCTCGTTTACATGAGTTCACCAACCCCTCCCGTCACTCCTGGACAACCCCATGTTTGGCGGAATTTTGTCTGTCACTGCCTTGAGGGCGGTCTGTACATGGGTGGGGTGGCTTTTCTGGCGCCAGAGACGGTGATGCCCAACATGGCGAACACCCTGGGTGGGCAGCCCTGGGTCGTCGCGATGATGCCGGTGCTGCTGCCTGCGGCATTTGCGCTCGCGGGATTGTTCATTGCCCCGGCGGTGGAGCGGCTGCATCACTTCAAACCTTGGGTGATGACCTTTGGCCTGATCCAACGGCTGCCCTACCTCATCACGGGCCTGATCCTGCTTTTTGCGGACCACATCGACGATGCGCTGCTGCCGATCGTGGTGCTGACGCCGGTAATTTCTGGGATGATCGGT
>CAZCAL010000163.1:2075-8986 GCA_964496625.1 uncultured Verrucomicrobiaceae bacterium
GGTGGCGTGGATGGAGATGGTGACGCGGATGATCCCGGAACGGACTCGTGCGTCTGGCTGGGCGGTGCGCTACATCATCCAGGCCTGCATCGGGATGGCTGCGGGCACGGTGATCCATCATGTGCTGACGAATTATCCAGGACGGCAGGGCTACGCCTTTTTGCATCTGACGACCTTTGGGTTCTTGCTGCTGTCGTGGTTATCCCAGGCCTTTATGATTGAGGGGGAAGACATCCGCCCTAAACCCCGCGATGAGCGGGAGAGCTACGCCAGCTATCTGAAGGGGTTGCCAAAGTTTCTGCGGGGACATCCTGAATTGGTTCGCTTCATTGCCGTCAGGTTCACTGGGCTGGGCTATCTGATGGTGGCGGCCTTTCTGACTCTGCACGCCCTGCATGTGACGGGCCGACCCGAGGCGGATGAGGGCCGCTTTGTAACGATGCAAAACATCGGCACCATCGTGGGCAGTTCCCTGGCCGCCTGGCTGGGCTACCGGAGCGGCGGGCGGATGGCGCTGATCCTCTCCAGAATCCTCTGCGTGATCGTCTGCGCCTGGGCGAGCTGGGCTGACAACTTCCCGTCGTTCTTGGCCGTGTATTCGGTGCTGGGCTGCGGCCTTTTCCTGGATCGAGTGGGAGACCTGACGCTAGCGGCTGAGCTTTGCCCGCCGGAGCGGCGGACGACGCTGCAGGCAACCCTGACCTTCTGCAATGCGGGATCCCTCATGCTTGCAGTGACGATCTCAGGCCAGATCTACACGATTTCAAAATCCTTTCACTACGTGGCGGCAGCGGCGGCGGGCTTTGCGATGATTTCCATCCTGATCCTGCGGACCATCCCAGAGCCTCGCGGGCGAGTGCGGGCCTAGCCGCAGGCCTCCTGAGGAGGGAGGGATCTCAATGAGGTGACGATTGGGGCGGTGGCACGGTGCCATCCTTCGGAGAGCTATCCCTCGGAGAGGAATGGGTACGGTACCGATCCCTCTCTGAGGGATGATGATGATGGCAAGGCTCCGAGCGACGCTGAATCATCTGCCATCTACTGCGGAGTATTTGGCGCGCGATACACCGCTGCTAGTTCGCGCAGCAATGCCTCTAGCTCTGTGAAGAACGCCCCCTCTTCCATCTCGGCACGCTTTTGTTTCAGGAGGCGCAGCCTGCCTTCGAGGAGGTCACGCTGGGTTCGGGCCTCGGGGCTGAGCTTTTGCTCATCTTCGCTGAGAACTAGCGCGAGCTGGCGGGCACGATCCCCATCAGGCGTGCTGCCTTTCGGCGCATTGGCGGGCTCGGCACCGTGAAACACCTCGGACCGAGTCGCTGCGCCATCGCCATTGTCCTCCAGAACTGCGTGCTCCGTGGCGATGCGCCCCTCCTTCTCGTAAAAGTCCGTCACTTGATGGGAAGCAAACAGCCAAGCCTCCAGCAGACTGACCTGCCTGTCAGCATCCAAATCCGCCTCGGCCAGACCACCGATGGCCTTGGCCATGTGGTCGCCGAAGTGGGTGAAGTAGATCTCATCCGGCCCCTTGGTGGCGGTGATGATGATGCGATTTTTACCTTTGAGGGCCTTGATCCAACCACCGCTCGCCGAGGCACACTGAACGACGACCAGCTCTTGCTTGAGCGGAGCCAGCCATTCAGCGATCTCCTTCGACCCCACATCGGGCCCACGGAAATTGAAGCGATCTTCACGACCATCAAACGTGCCGTGGCCGATGAAAACAAGCCACAAGGCCTTAGCTGCAGACGCCGATCGTTTAGCCAGTTCGCCCTTCAGCTGCTCAGCATCGGTATCGCCTTTCGGATGGGTGCCGATGACCAAAGAAGTGGCGCCACCTTTTTTACAGGCCTCCTGCCACAGCTTCACCTGTTCATCGAAGCGCCGACCGTACTCTTCGGCACCATCGGCACCACGCACAATGATGACCTCCAGCTCCCGCTCAGCAGCAAAGAGGCAATGCCCGCCGCAGAGGCAAATCAGCAAGATCGCGATCACGTTCTTCATCATATCCAGCCCGCCTTTCTACGCAGCACCCACTCCGCCAAGAGGAGCGCCAAAACCAAGATCATGAACCACGGCGCATGCCACAATGGTTCTGACAGAATGTCCTGAACTGGCACATTGATCGTGCTGAGCAGCTCTGGCAGACGCGACACATCCTCAAGGTGCAAGACCTGCCCACCGGTGTCCTTTGCCATGCGATCCATGAGTTCGCGGTTGGGCTCGAGCGACTGCCACTCCTGCCACTGCGGATCAAAGGCCCAACCGCTGGACTTTTCAGCGACCTTCCTATCTGTTGCGGCAGCCTCGCCCTTCGTGGCAGGCTTCTCCACCTTTGCCACTACCCGATACGCACCTGGAGTCTTCGAATACACCGCAGCTTCAAACAGGCCTGCCTCCTCCAGACTGGGCTCAGCAAAGAGCGCCTGCTCTTTTTTGTCTGGGCCTACGACGGTCAGTTTCACCAGCGCATCTTCGGATGGCTGGAAGGCCTCGTCACGCACCCGCACCTGGACACTCATCGCACCAGCAGACTCATTCTGGCGAGGCACGCACACGACCTCGACACGGTCCGGCACATCGGCAACCAGCCAGCGAGTCAATTGGCGCCAGGCCTTGTCCATATCCACATGGGACTCGGGATCATGCATCCCCCAGCGCCACAGATCACCAATCATGACGCTACCCACCCGACCCGCACCGAAACGCTGCACCACCAGCGCAGGATGCGCGTGCTGCTCCGCATCAGACACGGTGGCCAAAACACTGGCACCAGGTTTGATCGACGTGACCTGATTGACGGTATAGAAGCCGGGCATCGTCACCAGCCGCGCCTCGTCCTCCTCCTGCCTAGCGCGCAGACGTGTCCATGCCTCCAGCCAGCCTTCGCGGGTCAGATCAAAGCGACCGTCTTTCACTGCGGGCAGATCCGTCGCTCGATCAAGATACACTGGCAACATCCTGCCAACCGGTGTGTGATCATAGCCGCCTGCGCGATAGGACTCCTGACCGCCTAACGTCAGCAAGGCACCGCCACGCTCGCTGACGAATCGCTCAATCAAGTGCATCTGCTCCTGAGTGAAGAACTCCGCCTCAAGGTCATCAATGATGATAGCGCGGTAGCGACCAAACAAACGCTCCGGCACCTTTGGAAAGCCCTCCAGCAGTTCGTCCTTGTCCATCAATTCCAGCTTCACCAAAACCGGTTGATCGTAGCGTTGCGCCTCTTCAGCTCCCTGCGCACCGAACCCGCGGAAGAGCGGATTGCTGGTCTCACCGGAGCGACCACGCCACTCGAACTTAGGTTCACGCTTCGCAATACGGATCAGCGCTGGCACCTGAATCTCTGGATCGACAGCCAAGGCGCGGCGCATGAATTTGTATTCCCAATTCGGTCTTCCCGCCACGTAGAGGATGCGATACGGACCCGCCCCACGATCCACGGAGACAAGTCGTTCATTGTTCAGCAAGGTCGCCTCTTTCGTCGGCATCGTCCGCCATGACCCATCGGCCACCTTGCTCTCCAGGGCAGCATCCACGGCAATGATGCGATCAAAGGAGACGCCGGACTTGGCCCCGCGAATCTCCAAACGCACCATGCGTTCATCCGCAGGTTGATTGAAGGTCACCTTCTCGATTGCCACACGCTCCCCCGCCTCATTCAGCGCACACACGGCAATCGTGCGCCCCGCCATGCCAAGCCCACGCACCCGAGTCGTCACTGTGACGGGCGATTCCTCAAACGGCGACTGCGCTGCGATCACCGAAGTGATGGCGAGATCTTCCTTTGGCGACGCCGCCCCCAAGACCACGGGAAAAACAGCGGCACCCTTCGCCTCGGCACGCCAGCGACTGGCATCCGTCGCATTGCCGTCGGTGAAAAGCACGACCGCAGCAAGGGACCCATGCTTTCCACTCTCGCGTAGCGACTGCACAGCCCGCACCAAATTGGAGGATTGCGCTTCATGCTTCAGCCCCGCAAAATCCGCCGTGCCAGTCAAAGAATCAGCCACCGCAAAGCTGCGCACCTTGAAATCTGACTCCAGGGCTTTGGTCCAAGCAGCATCGCTCACTGCGGAGAGCGCGAGATCTGCCCGAGACCTTGATTGCCCGGAATCTTTGAGCAACATGGACGCGCTGTCATCCATCACCAGCGCCACCTCGTTGACGCCTTTCCGGGGAACTTCTCGGGTCAGTAGCGGATCTAGAAGACACAGAGCCAGCAAGGCGATGGCAGCAATTTTGCAAAGCACGGAAGCCCAGCGCCGCCAGCCAGTTAAGCGCGGCATACGTGCTGAGCGCCACGTTAGAACGGCTGCGACGAGCACCAATATCGCGACCCACCAGGCGCGTTCAGGATGTTGCCAAATCAGGTTTTCAGTCATCACGCCACAGGCTATTTGCCGCTCCCCAGTTCCGTGTAATAGCGCCGCACCAAATCGCGAAACGCTGGCGGCACGGGATCACGATCCACGGGTGCGAGAGGATTGGCGGCATCGCGCCGGGCAATCTCCTCGGCCACGCGATCACGCAACTCCACCAGCGGATCTACGATGCGCGCCTGCAAATGCTCCGCCTGTGGGGCCGCATTGTTGCTGCGGTGATCCAACCGCATCGCTCTGGCATTATCGAGCACCTTGGCAGCCTCATTGCGTAGCTCAGGATCTTGGAGGAGTTCTTCCACATTGCGCAACCGATCTGACCACTGCTCATAGCCTGCACCTGTGAGAGGGCTCTGATCGATAACTTCACCACCTTCTTCGAAGAACAGGCCTCCTTGATTGGAACCCGCTTGCAAACTGCGGCGGCGATCATCCCCACCTGCATCGGAGCCACCCGCAAACCCACCGGCACCAGCTTTGCGTGCCCCACCTTTGGGCTGACCGCCTTGTGGTTGCGATCCAGGCTGGCCCTGGCCTTCGCCTTGGCCGTCAGCGGCTTGCTGACCTGGTTCACCTTTGCCCTTCCCTTTGCCTGGTGCTTGGCCCTCACCCTCTCCTTTTCCATCGCCCTTACCGTCAGCAACTTGCTGACCTGGCTCCCCTTTGCCTTCTCCCTTCTCGCCGCCTTTTCCGTCACCTTTGCCCTTGCCTGGTGACTTCCCGCCCCCCTCAGCAGTGGCGGACTCTTGGCCTTTAGCATCGCCCTTCCCTTGTCCCTCGCTCTTGGTTCCTGGCGACGGCTGCTCACCCTTGCCCTCTCCTTTCCCCTCGCCCTTTTGGGCAACGTCTTGACCTTTCCCCTTCCCTTTGCCTTTGGAATCATCCGCGGGCTCGCCCGATTGATCACCTTTGCCGGGTTGATCGCCTTTAGCTTGGCCCGCCTCGGATGGATCCCCTTTTTCGCCAGCAGCGGCTGACTGCGGATCTTTGGCATCGTTCTGCGCTACCTGCGTGCCCTGGGGATTCCCTGATTGTCCTTCGGCTTTTTGCTTTTCTTCTTCGATGCCTTTGAGCAAGTCATCGAGTTCGGATCTGGCCATACGGAGAGCTTCAGACTCGCTCCCCAAAACCGAATCCGCCGCTTTCTCGACGCGATCCTTCAGTTGATCAACGGACACAGCGACCTTCCTTTCAGCCTCCTGCGCTGCGGAGCGCTCGCCGTAGCGCGATTGCATTTGGGCGTCCTTTAAGTTTTCCTGCAGCCCGCCAGTCTCCGCACCACGGACGGCTTCATACAAACTGCGGGACAACCGCGGCTCGCTCGCTTCGGCCTGCTCGCTGATTCGGCGCATGTTATCCAGCAACTCCGTCAGCTTATCCGCCTGAGCTTGCATCTGTCTCGACACCTCACTGCCAGACAGCATCTTTTGCAGATCAGGCGAGGTATCGGAAGCATCGCTGCTCGGAGTTTTTTGATTCTCCAGCGACTCGCTAATTTTCTTTTGCGCCTCTGATGCCTCACGCGCAGCGGTGCGCAATTGCTTCATCTCATCGGCAAATTTACGCGAGGTCTTCTGGCGGAAATCTTCCTGCGCCTGCTCAAGGTCACGCTGGGCTCGCGTCGCAGCATTGGCCGCATCGGCCAGTTGTTCTTCCTTTAGCTTCTCTGCGGCCTCCTGCACCTTGTCCCGGATTTCATCGAGCTGCTCCTTAGCCTCCGCCATGTTTGCCGCATTGTCTGGCTGCTCCATGCGTTCCCGGACATCGTCAAGATCGCGCAGCAATTGTTCCTGTTCTTGCTGCAGGCGCTGCAGCTGATTCGCCAACTCCTGTCGTTCCTCTTCCGTCTTGGCCTTCTCGATCTGATCGCGCAACTCCTGCATCTTCTTCGCGATCGCTTCCTGGCGACGCGCCAGCTCCTTCAGGCGATTCAGGACCTGGAGGTTCTCCTGCTGTTCAGCCGACTGTTCTTCAGACGCCTTCTTTTCCTCTTCGTAGCGTTGATCATCTTGCTTCAACTCCAAGGAAGCGATCTGTTCCTCGTCCGCCTTGGGTTTACCCTTGGCCTGGCCTGGTTTTGCCTTCACTACATCGTGTTCACGAGTGGCTGCCTGATAAAGCCAACGCAAGGCAGATTGCTCATTCGCGAGACTTTGATTCAAAGCCACTCGACTCTTTTCATCCACGGTTTTTTGCAGTGTCTCCAGCGCATCACGCATTGCCTTCCACGCCTGAGTCAGCGCCTCCTTCACCTGTGGGTCCTCCACTTTCTCCACGGCCTCCTTCACCTGAGCCACGGCGATCTCCTCAGATTGCCGAACCACCTCCGCATCCGGCACAGCGGTCTCCATGGCTTTCCCGCCGCTCACATCGCGCACGATCCGCCAATTCGCATTCACCACCTGCTTTTGCAGCTCAACCAGTTTCGCCGATTCGCTCTCCTCGCCCGGCTCTGGCGGCGGCGCGTCTTTTTCGCGGAAGATGTCTTCAAAGTGGCGGATCTCCGCAAAGAACATATCGCTCATAGAC
>CAZCAL010000164.1:0-2576 GCA_964496625.1 uncultured Verrucomicrobiaceae bacterium
GAGCGCACAGCTTCAGCAGCACACTGAGGTCGTTGAGGCGATTGGACGCCTTCAGAGCAGTGACTTGGCCCGCCTGAGTAGTCAAATGGGTTCAGTATCAGATGCCGTATCCGCCGTTGCTGCTCGGCTTGACACTCTCGCTCCGATAGTCCGTCACAGTCAGACATCTCATGAGCCGGTGTCGTCACAAGCCTTAACAGTGCTGCGAACGCTGTTAGACACTCCTGGCTCACAGTTACTTGTTTACGCTCGGCAGCCGATTGAAGCAGTGCTGGTGTCCGATGATGGGGAAGAGGTTTTCGATCTTCCAGAGCTTGATCTTTTCCCTTCGGATGTTGCATGTTTGGTATCATTCGGGTTCCTCCATTTGACGGGTCATGTTAACGGCTATGATTCCTACTCGCTCACTAGACCCGGCAAGAGATTTGCAGAGCAGGCGACTACTGAGGAGGGCGTCCGATTCATGGCTCGCGGTAATCCATACCAGACCAACCCCGACTTTGACTAACAACCACGACAAACCAAGGACGAACAAAACGGATGCAGACAACCGCTCTGGGCTGTCTGTCGTATTTGCCACGTCCTGGGTTCGCGGTGTCTGATCCGAAGCGTTCGCCCAGCTACGCAGCACAACCAAATCTCAGAGATCTTTACGCCCAATTTACTGACACAGGGCCCCGCGTCGCTCAAACTGATCGCCTATGAAAAGTTTATTCACCCTCATTGCTTTCTTCATTTTTGTGTTGGGCACATCCATCCATGCGGCATCAGATGCCGACGTTACAATCATCAAAGCTACGAAAGTAGTCATCGAGGAGAAGACCATCACCATTTGCGCAGAGGCACGGAGCACCATCCGGCTTTTCAGTGGCGAACACGACCCGGATTACAAAGGCAGAACTTTGTATGGCATGCCATTCTCCGCCATTCAGGTCTACTCCCGTAACGCCACGTTTATAATCAAACGCCCCCTCCAAGATGGAGAGATAACCGAGAACGGTTGGAAAATGTCCGTGGAAGCAGCGAAAAGCCTCCAAGCTGGTAACGAAGTCGGGCGGATTGGATATTACGTCCCCGACATGACCATCACTGAGAACATGATTGACTCCATGACAGGCTTTGGCTTCCTTTACCCAAAAGGCAAGTGACCCCACAGCAGACCATCGGCCGAACGAGGGCGAACACGGCGGTGGGAGCAACTCCGCTTCGCTCCGTGCCTCACCTTGAACGTTAGGCGTTGCTACGCGCACACTGAGAATGAACGACGATGGAAACCGCACATTCAGTCACCCTCGAGCCAGAGCTATCTGAGCAGGACAGGCGTGCATTGCTCGATAGCCTTGTGGCTTTCGGGGACCGCTTCGTGCCGCCACGGCGCTACACACCTCTGGCTGCGGTTCTGCGCGACTCGGCTGGCACTTTATGCGGCGGTCTGCTGGGTGCCACGCTTTGGGACTGGCTTCAGCTTGATGTGCTTTGGGTTCACGATTCGCTCCGGCGTCAAGGCTACGGCGCTCAGTTGCTCCGGCTCGCCGAGTCACACGCGATTTCGATTGGCTGTCATTCCGCGCGGCTAGACACATGCGACTTCGAGGCACGGGTCTTTTACGAGCGTCATGGTTACTCCGTCTATGGAGAGTTGCCCGACTTTCCGCGAGGTCATACCCAGTTCCATCTCCGCAAGTCACTAATCGGATGAGGTTGCTCCGAATACCCGCAATGCCTGATAAAACGGATGCAGACAACGGTTCGAAGACTATCTGTCGTGTCATCGACGCCTCCCGATCGCCGTCGCCTGATCCGAGACGTTGCCCAACCAAGAACGTCACCCGTGAGTTCCAACGAAACCAGTCCAGAGGTAGTAGATACCGGTTGGCTCGAGCCTGGTAAGCCTCGAAAGGCCGCCATTCTCATGAGTGTCGCCATTTACGGAGCGATGCTATTCGCCATGCTTCAACCGGACTCGATGGAGCACACGCTGAAGATGTTCAGTGCGACGAGCGGACCGTTCGGGACACCGCTCTGGCTGATTGTGGCTCTGTCGGTGACAGTTGTGTTCTTGCCATTGCCTTTTGCGTTCTACCACCTCTTTCAGATCATGTTCAGAGGAGCTTCGGAGGGGCATCGGCTCAGCGGTTTCGGCATCGTTCATTCCGTCTTTGCCGTGCCGAGCAGGCACCCAGATCTTCGGCGTTCTAGGTTTATTGTCCTTCTGATTCTTGGTGGCTATATTGCAGCCATGTTCATCTATGCGTTTCTGGCCGATGAGGCAGCCATTAGACAGCCATGACCACGACCACTACGAGAACAAACAAGGGCGAACAAAACGGATGCTGTCACGGCTTGGATGGCATCTGTCGTGTCATCGCTGCGTCCCGCTTGCCGTCGCCTTATCCGAAGCGTACGCCTAACTCCAACTCGCCATGAGTCGCCGCACGAAGAAGATCGCTCTGTTCATCGGTGCGCTGCTTGGGCTCGCAGCCCTTGGACTCTTTGCATTCTTTGGATGTCCGTCGATCTGGGCCGAGGACTTCCCCGTTGATCCGGCGGACAATGCCCACCTGGCAACTGTCGCC
>CAZCAL010000164.1:2586-8964 GCA_964496625.1 uncultured Verrucomicrobiaceae bacterium
AGCCCTTGAGGCGATTCACTGGAGAGTTCCTGCTGAGGAACGAGTGCCCAAAGATCGAGTGTCCCTATCTATTTCAAGCGCAGCCTCTGAGTCGCCAGTCGTTCGCATTTGCTATCCGGCACAGGACGACAGCATTCAGATGCTCTTCGATGAGGTGACACTGTCTAGACAGCAGCAGGGTTGGAGCGTCACCAGACTCCGACGTTGCTGGACGGGGCGCGGCTTGATAGGCTGGAGCACTGACACTCCATCCTGAAGTGATCAGGACAGAACCCCAATGCGGTCGATTCCGGCCACGATCCGCTACCATGAAGCGGATCACCATGAGAACCCATGTTCACCTTTTCCTGATGACCGTCGCCGCCGTGACGGGGCGGCCAAGGCCAACCGGAAAACGGGAGAAGGGGAGTGGAGGAGGATTGAGAGACAGGTGGGATGCGGTGCCCTGCTGAAAACGGGAGTCGTGGCCTTGACATGATCCTTTGCCCTGTCAGCATCCTTGAGTCTGATTTATCCTTTTGCTGAGCATGTCTGATCCCGTCTCTCTGGCCCCCCTGCAACGTTCGCCTTTGCATAGCGTCCATGTCGAACTCGGGGGGCGTTTGGTGCCCTTTGCGGGATGGGAGATGCCGGTGCAGTTCTCTAGCATCGTGGACGAGCACAAGGCGGTGCGTGAGAGTGTCGGCGTCTTTGATATCTCTCACATGGGGCAGATCATCGTGTCTGGTGCTGGCGCGGAGGATTTCCTCAATGAGGCACTCACGAACGATTGCTCTGTGTTGGCTCCCGGGCAGGGGCAGTATTCGCTTTTGCTGAATGAAGCAGGTGGCGTGATCGATGACTTGATCGTTTACCGGACTTCGACCAAGGAGTTTTTCCTGGTGGTGAATGCCTCGCGAATCACAGAGGACTGGCAGCAACTGCAAAAGGTCGCCGCGGGGCGGGAGGATGTCGAACTGGCGAATGCGAGCGAGGCAACCGCAGGCTTTGCGGTTCAAGGCCCACGGAGTGAGGCTGTGTGTCGGCATCTATTGGGTGAGGCTGCGCCGTGCCCGCCGCGCAATAGCATTTTTGTAGCGGTGGGTGAGAGTGGATTCATGTGGCTATGTGGCACTGGCTACACGGGCGAAGAGGGCTTTGAGTTCTTCGTTCCCAAAGCGGATGCCGAGGGGTGGTTCCGCAAGATCCTGGCTGCGGTAAAGGAGGAAGGGGGGCTGCCGTGTGGACTGGGTGCCCGCGACACGCTGCGTCTGGAAATGGGCTACCCATTAAACGGCAACGATCTTTCGCCAGAGCGCACGCCGTTGCAGGCTGGGCTTGGATTTTTTGTGAAGTTGGAGAAATCATCGTTCGTGGGTCGCGAGGCGCTGCTGGCGCAGAAAGCCGCTGGCCTGCCGGACAAGCTCACGGCGCTGAAGATGATCGGGGCCTGTCCGCCGCCGAGGCCGCATTACCCGGTCTTTGCCGATGGGCAGAACGTCGGAGAAGTGTGCAGCGGAACGCAATCGCCAAGTCTCGGATGCGGGATTGCGATGGCCTATTTGCCTCTTCCTCTGAGCGTGCCCGGCACGGCGCTGGAGGTGGAGGTGCGGGGGCGTCGATTTCCGGCGGAGGTGGTGAAGAAACCCTTTTATTCCAAAAAGAACAGTTGAAACCTGTGCCTCTACGTCTTGCATCCACCAACACCGAAAAGTCATGAGCAACGTACCTGACAATCTACGCTATCGCGAATCCCACGAGTGGATCGACGCCACGCAGGAGCCTGCGCCTGTGGGAATCACAGATCACGCACAGGCGGAACTCACTGACGTGGTCTTTGTGGAGTTACCAAAAGTCGGCGCGCAGGTGCGGGCGGGGGATCAGGTGGCCGTCATCGAATCCGTAAAGGCTGCCAGCGATATCTATGCGCCTGTCAGTGGTGAGATCGTGGAGATCAATGAGGCGCTGACCAATGAGCCAGGTCTGATCAACACGGATCCCTATCTCAAAGGCTGGATATTCAAGATGAAGGTCGCCGATGTGTCTGCGGCGGATTTCTTGCTCTCTTCAGACGCGTATCGCAGTCACATCGCTTAGCCGTTTCCGTTTTTTCCCCTCATGTCCTCCGGCCAAGCTGCCTTCTCCCGTCGTCACCTAGGTCCAAGTAAAACCGACAGCGCAGAGATGCTGCGCGCCATCGGTTGTGAATCGATGGATGATCTCATCGATCAAGTGGTTCCAGAGAACATCCGCGTGAGGACGCCGCTGGATCTGCCGGCACCGCTTACGGAAGAACAGGCGCTGCGGCGGCTCCGGCAACTGATGCAGCGCAACAAAGTGCTGCGATCTTTTCTGGGGCAGGGCTATCACGATACATTCACGCCGCCAGTCATTCAGCGGAACATTTTGGAAAATCCAGGCTGGTACACCGCCTACACGCCGTATCAAGCCGAGATCGCGCAAGGTCGCCTGGAAGCGTTGCTGAATTTCCAAACCGTGATCACAGACCTTACGGGGCTGGACGTGGCGAATGCATCGCTGCTGGACGAGGGCACTGCGTGTGCGGAAGCCCTCGCATTAGCGGTGGCGCAGCAGAATGGGGCTGCGTGGGTCTTTGTCGCCGATCACTGCCACCCGCAGACCCTCGACGTGATCCAGACGCGCATGGGCGCGCTGGGGGTGCGGGTGGAGGTGGGCAATATCGCCACCTGGAAGCATGATGGCAGCAAGGGCCTGGCGGCTGTGCTGGTGCAGTATCCTGACACGCGCGGTATCCTGCACGACTTTGAGGATCTGGCCAAGCAGGTGCATGATGCGGGTGCTTTGTTTGTCGTGGCGGCGGATCTTTTGGCGCTGACGATTCTGCGCCCTCCTGGCGAATTTGGTGCGGATATCTGCGTGGGGAATAGTCAGCGCTTTGGTGTGCCCCTTGGTTTTGGCGGGCCTCACGCGGCCTTCATGGCGGTGAAAGATGCGCTGAAACGCAGGTTGCCTGGCAGACTGGTCGGGGTCTCCCACGATGCGGCGGGTCGCCCAGGTTATAGGCTCTCCATGCAGACGCGGGAGCAGCACATTCGCCGTGAAAAAGCCACCAGCAATATCTGCACGGCGCAGGTGCTACTGGCGGTGATGGCATCCATGTATGCGGTGTATCATGGGCCGGACGGGCTGCGTGCCATCGCGCGGCGCATTCATGGCGCGGCTACTTGGCTAGCGGGGGAATTGCTCCGTGCGGGGATGGACATCGTTTCCGACGACTTCTTTGATACGGTCACGGTGACTGTCCGCAATGCGGATGAGGTGCTAAAGCGCGCCTTGTTGTTCAGGATCAATCTGCGTCGGATTGACGAGACGCACGTCTGCATCGCGCTGGATGAGCGGGTGCGTGAGGAGGAGCTACAGAGCGTTCTCACCGCCTTCGGGATCGTGCAGTCTGATCAGCCGCTCATTCTGGATGAGAACGCGCCCCTGCATTGCTCTGCATTGTTTCACCGGGAGTCTGATTTCCTTCAGCAGCCGGTCTTCAACCGTTACCACTCCGAGACGGAGATGATGCGCTACCTGGCCAGACTGGAGGCCAAAGACATCGCGCTCAATCGCAGCATGATCCCGCTGGGTTCCTGCACCATGAAGCTGAATGCGGCAGCGGAGATGATGCCGCTGAGCTGGCCAGAGGTGAATGGGCTGCATCCCTTCGCGCCGGCGGATCAGACCGAGGGCTATCGGGCGATGTTTGCGGAGTTAGAGACGTGGCTGGCGGTGTGCACGGGTTTTGACGCGGTGTCTTTGCAGCCCAACGCTGGATCGCAGGGTGAGTATGCGGGTCTCTTGGCCATCAAACGTTACCACGAGGCGAATGGAGATACTGCACGCGATGTGTGCCTCATCCCGACCTCTGCTCACGGCACAAACCCTGCCAGCGCGGTGATGTGTGGCTTTAAGGTGGTGCCAGTCACTTGTGATGATCGTGGCAATATCTCGCTGGAGGATCTTCGGGCAAAGTTTGAAGCGCACCAGGGCAAAGTCGCTGCGCTGATGGTCACGTATCCGTCCACGCACGGTGTCTTTGAAGAGAGCATCATTGAGATCACGCGGTTGACCCATGAACATGGCGCACAGGTCTATGTGGACGGTGCAAATATGAATGCACAGGTGGGCCTGACTTCGCCTGGTCGAATCGGTGCGGATGTCTGCCACCTCAATCTGCACAAAACCTTTTGCATCCCGCACGGTGGGGGTGGCCCTGGAGTGGGTCCCATCGCGGTGGCAGCCCATCTGCGCAGCCATTTACCGGGTCACCGCAGTTGGGCGTTGAATCGGCGGGACGGAGCGGTGTGCAGTGCCCCTTGGGGTAGCGCCAGTATTTGCACGATCTCGTGGATGTACATCGCGATGATGGGACCTCAGCTAGAGGAGGCGACGAAGGTGGCCATTCTCAATGCGAACTACGTCGCGAAGCAACTGGCGGCCTGTTTTCCGACTCTCTACCAGGGAAGCAAAGGCTTCGTCGCGCATGAGTGCATCCTGGATCTACGCGGCTTTAAGTCGGTGGGTGTGGAGGATGTGGCGAAGCGCCTGATGGACTATGGATACCATGCGCCAACGATGTCATGGCCTGTCGCAGGCACACTGATGGTGGAGCCGACGGAGAGTGAAGGTCGGGCGGAACTGGATCTCTTTTGCGAGGCAATGCGCAGCATCCATGGCGAAATCCAGCAGGTGGAAAAGGGAATCTTCTCCGCAGAGGACAATCCATTGAAGAATGCACCCCACACGGCGGCTACTGTTGCCGGGAATGATTGGTGGCATCCGTATACCCGCGAGACGGCTGCGTTTCCCTTGTCCTGGGTGCGTGAGAATAAGTATTGGCCACCCGTGGGCCGAATCGACAATGTCTATGGCGACCGCCACCTAGTCTGCACGTGTGCCAGCGTTGAGGAAGTCGCTGCTGCAGGGTGATGGGCAGTGCAAGGTGCTGACGCACCGCGCCGAGCCGCAGGCTCCTTGGACTGCGGCAGGCGACCTGCCGCTTTCTGGAGGCAGGCATCCTGCCGGGTATTGGCTTGGCGCTGGCCGATGTTGAACCGCTGTCGCGTTGGCGCGGCTGGCGCTGTGATCTCTGGGCTTCTAAGGCAGCGGGTTCAGGCGCTCCAAACTGACATCACCTGTAAGGATGGGGCCGCGTAATGGATCGGCGAGATCCGTCAGCTGGAATTGGCCGACACCGAAAAGCGTGAAACTGCTGGCGGCAGCGCCCGTGGGGACGAGTCTTCCTTGGATTTTTGCCGTGCGCGCGACGGTCTTGGTGGGATCGCCCGGTTTGGGAGCATAAACGGTGAATGAGCCGCTCAAGAGGCCGGTGCTTGTTACGATGCCGAGGCTGACACGATTGGGATTTTCTGCGGTGCCAGCTTTTGGAAGCAGAGCTTTGTTGGCTGTCGAAAGATCAAAGCTAATGTTTGGCAGTGAGGTGAGTGTAGGCTCGTTCAGACCGCCCTGGGTGAAGATCAGCTGGGCTTTGGGATCGACGGTGGTCAGGCTCATGATGCGGACATTTTTTCCAGGAGCCCGATAGGGTCCGCCGACGACATCGAGCGGGACCGGTGCAAACCCTGCCTGATAGGAGCGATCAGTCGCTGGGCCAGCCTGCTTTGCGTGATCGAAACCGGTAGCGGTCAGTGTCCCGACGCTGGTGTAACCATTGGTGGCAGTGGTCAGCTTAAGCGGGCCGAGAAGACCTCCAGTGCCATTGTAAAGCGGCTGGAAAACGGCGATTTGACCGCTGCCTCCGACGATGCTGGAGCAGATGACAGTGTTGCCATCAATGGTCTTGCCGGACATGGTTGCGATGCCGCTAGTGGAGACTTTGATGGAGGCAAATCCAGTGCCCTGAGGGATGGCTTGATTGCCCACGGAACCCGATGGGACGCTCATGGCCATCGAGTAAGTCTCCGCCACGGTGTTGCTGGCGGCGAAGTAGCTAGGCAGGTACTTTGAAGACCAGTATTGGCGCCATCCAAGTAGCTGTGAATTGTTGGTGCCATCGGTGATCGTGCCGCTGAGTCCGCCATCGGTGTTGGAGACGATGAAGCCAAGCGTGAGTGTGGGTAGGTTTTTGCGAACGATGGAAGCGACGCCTTGAATGGAGCCGTCTGAGCGCACATCTGCGGCCCCTTTGATTGGGTATGCCTTGCTGGCGACGTAAACTTTGCCGGAGAAGGCACCTGTGTCAGATACGGTGAGGTCCAGACGACCTCCTGTATCCGCGTTCAAATTCGTCTGCCGAGCGAAGAGACCGACGTAGGATCCGATGGTGTAGGAGTCCAGCGGGACGACGAACATGGTCGCGGTCACGGATGCACTGGAGCCTGCGGGATTGGCTGCTCTTACTTTCAGGGT
>CAZCAL010000165.1:0-8964 GCA_964496625.1 uncultured Verrucomicrobiaceae bacterium
GGCAGACATCGAGCCCAACACAGCTAAGCCAAATTCAATGACCCGATTCGCACGAAAAGCTCGGTGTGTAAACAGGCGGTGGAAACCAAGCCCGATCCCAAACACCGTGGCGGAGTAATAGATGGCAGCAACAGTCAGCGGCACCCAGCTCGCCCCATTTTTCAAAGTCATGATCGCACCAGCAATCACGGCCAAGAACGGACCAATAACAAAAATGGCGACCCAGGCGCGGTTAACTGGGCGTACAAGTGGTTCAGCGGACTCAGAATCCATGTATTTTATGAGGAAGGAAGGGAGAAGGGACAGACCCGTGAAGGGGCCGCGCACTGAGGCCCGTTTTTGCAAAAGGTCAATGAGTTTCACCCTCATTCACCTTGAATGGCCTCCTATTGACACGCAAATATTGCGTCATTCCGTGCCCATTGTGTCAAAAAGCATCCGAATCAGGACAAAGAGCTTGATCGTCTACCCTAGCCCCCACCTCAGTGCGAAGAGCAGTTGATCCGCGCCGATCCTTCGGCACAGTAACTGCCCCAACTATACTTTCCGTCCCTTTTCCACTATGTCCACCCACGCCCCCGCTGCCTACACTGCCCCAGACCGCACTACTTTAATCCCCCAGGAGGGCTGGGTGGTCCAGCACTTGTTCTATCAAATCGATCATGGCTTCTGGGCTGCCCTGACGCCTGAAGAAAAACGGGAACGTCTCACCCATTTCACCGCAACGCTCGCAGACATCCGCAGCGCGGAAAAAACTCAGCTCATCTCCTTGGCCATCGTAGGTCCCAAAGCAGACCTTGGTCTGATGCTCCTCACCCCGAGCCTCCATGATGCCAGCCGATTTGAAAAGCGCCTCAACTTGGCTCTCGGCCCAGATGTCCTCAACCCAGTCTATAGTTATCTCTCCATGACGGAGTGGACAGAATATTCTGAGAAGGAAGAAGATGCCTCCGCCCGGATCGCCACCACTGAGAAAGTGGATGTTGGCAGCGAAGTCCACACCGCAAAAATGGCGGAATGGAAGGCGCACATGTCCAAATACTTCAATGATCGCCTCTACCCCAACATGCCGGACTGGCCTGTGATGTGCTTTTATCCAATGAGCAAGCGCCGTGAAGTCGGTGCGAACTGGTATGCCACAGATTTTGCCAAACGCCGCGAATTCATGGCTGGGCACGCAAAAAGCGGACGCAAATACGCTGGCAAGGTGCGCCAGCTGATCACCGGATCCACCGGGCTGGATACCCACGAATGGAGCGTTACCCTTTTCGCGCACGATATTTTCCAGATCAAGAGCATCGTCTATGAAATGCGGTTCGATGAGGTCAGCGCCCAATTTGCTGAGTTTGGTGACTTCTACATTGGGCTCCAACTCGGCCTGCCAGAACTTCTGGAACGTCTTCAATTGAGCTGAAATGCCCAACGCTCCTCTAACCATCGCCGGACGGACTTTTCAGTCGCGGCTTATGCTGGGCACTGGGAAGTTCGCTTCCGGTGAATTGATGCGAGAGGCGATCATCGCCTCTGGCACAGAGATTGTCACCGTTGCGCTACGCCGCGCAGATCTAACGGGCAAAGGCGATCCCTTCGCAAACATCTTGGACTTCATCCCAAAAGACGTTCTTTTGCTACCGAACACAAGCGGTGCAATGACGGCCGAAGAGGCTGTGCGCCTCGCACGACTCGCTGTAGCGGCGGGGATGCCAGATTGGGTCAAGCTGGAGATCCACCCAGATCCCCGCTATCTCCTGCCTGATCCAATTGAAACCCTCAAAGCTGCAGAAATCCTCGTCAAAGAGGGGTTCAAAGTCTTACCCTACATCAACGCAGATCCAGTACTGGCGCGTCGACTCCAGGACGTGGGCACGGCGACCGTGATGCCTCTCGGATCCCCCATTGGTTCCCACCAAGGCATCACGACCCGTCGCCAAATTGAGATCATCATCGCCCAAGCCACGGTGCCAGTCGTCGTTGATGCTGGTATCGGCGCGCCGAGTCACGCCGCAGAAGCTTTTGAAATGGGAGCGGACGCGGTCTTGGTAAATACCGCTATCGCCATCGCCAGCGATCCAGCCCGGATGGCCGCTGCATTCAAGGGAGCCTGTGAAGCCGGACGTGCCGCCTATGAAATTGGCATCAGCGAGGCCTCTTACGAAGCAAGCGCCACCAGTCCTTTGACCACTTTCCTCTATCAGGACGGCTGACCTTGGTGAGCCAGCGCGTTCACCGTGCCAAGAAATACTCCAGCACCTTGATCGATCCGACGAAGACGACACAAAGGCTCACGACGGCGATAATCCGGTAGCTGAAATCGTTGCGATGCGCTGCTGGTTGACTCATATCGATTGGCTTGGACGATTACACAGGAGTGGGCTGCTGGAACCCATTTCGAACAACATGATGCCAGATATCTCTCGGGATGTATTGACTTAATCTGACAAAAACTAGACAAAGAGGTCCGGTCTCAAGACTTTTGGAACACCTTTGGAGTGGTTCCAAACACCTTCCGAAAGGCTCTCGTGAACGCACTTTGATCAGCAAATCCAAAATCGTGAGCTACATCGACACTCCGGGCACCAGGCTGCTGCATGGCTTTCGCCGCTCTGTTCAACCGAGTGCGGACGAAATATTCCATGACACTCATGGAGAACGCCTTGTGAAACTCTCGCTGTAACTGCCGCTCAGAAATCCCAGAGCGTTCTGCAATCTCCGCCACTGCGACGCTGCGCTGTAGATTGGCTTCCATAAACTCCACCGCACGCCTTAACGGCATCGTCGGCCCGAATGCCTCGCGATATCCTGTATGGCTTTCGATGGTTCCCATCACGCCAATCACGTCCCCAGACTCCCCCAAAACGGGGAACTTATTCACCACAAACCAGTCCATGACGCCTCCCGGTGCTGTGCCAATCTCGACTTTGCCAAGCATCGGTTCGCGTGAAGTGATCACAGCTAGATCATCCTCACGATAAGCGCGAGCCACCTCGGGAGGGAAGAAGTCTGCGTCTGTCTTGCCGATGATTTGCTCCTCACTCTCCAGTCCTAAGCGCTCATAATTTCGCCGACTGACGGACACAAATCGCCCCTCTTTGTCCTTCATAAAGAAGAGCGTTCCGCGGAGTTGGTCAAAAAGCCGACCCACCTGTAAGCCCGGCAACATACGCTTGAAAAACGCACTTTTAAAATCATCTACATTCACCACAACCGACGCTATCACGAATGTAGATCTTCCGTCAATGGGCACTGCAACCGATCCCGTCCAAGCCCGCCCGCCCAGCAAACTTCCCCTGTCCTTTTGCCCGGAACGAGATTAAAGTCACCGATGTTGCCAACATGGTGCAACACTTGACACCTCAACTGCCGAACGCCTTCCCCGCAATGCAAGACCGCGAACCGCGCATTTACCTCCTGCCGACGATGATGACGGCTGGCAATATCTTGTCTGGCTTCGTCGCCATTCTTCAAATTTTCGAGGCCAGACTCAGCAATAACACAGAGCACTACTACTGGGCGATTTTGGCGATCCTCGCGGCCTGCCTTTTTGACGTCCTTGACGGCCGGGTCGCACGCCTTGGTGGGCAAGAATCCCCCTTTGGGAGGGAACTCGACAGCCTTGCCGACATTGTTTCCTTCGGCATCGCCCCAGCGTTACTCGTGCACACCATCGTCCTCAAAGATATCGAGCAACCCGCAGGGATCGGCTCAATGATTGCATCCGCTTACCTCGTGTGTGGCGCGATGCGTCTCGCCCGATTCAATTGCATCGCTGCCTCGGATGACAAGGCCAGTTCAACGCATTTCCGCGGTTGTCCTATCCCCGCCGCAGCGGGCGTTATCTCCTCCATCACCCTGCTGCTGCTGTGGATGGAAGAGGGCAATAAAGAGATTGGGCCCTGGAAATATGCGCTGGTTTTCCTCACGATTGCCCTCTCCTTCCTGATGGTTAGCAATGTCGAATATCCCAGTTTCAAATCCGTGAATTGGCGCACACGGCGCTCCTTCCAGTGGGTCATTGTTTTCATCCTCGTTGCGTGGTTTGCAGTGAAGAATTGGCAGTGGACTCCGGCAGTCTTTTTCGTCTCCTACCTTGCCTACGGACTGTTCCGTCCGTGGATCAGCCGTAAATGGCAGCGTGAAATTGAGATTGAAAGTGATCCCGCAGATGACCTACCCACAGACGCTGCGGCACCGACGGAACCGACCGATGATTCAGCGGAGGCGGCAAAGATCTGAGGCCTAACTTGCTGAATTCCTTGAATTGCAGTCATTCCCGGTGGAAGGCACCTTTCCCACTGGATGGCTGACTTTTTTCAACACCCGCAAATCCCCACTCTTCACCACCTCGCAGAGCCTGATCCGGCTTCTGTGCAGTTGGATTTGATGAAGTGGAGTGCGGATCGGCCCATCGCACTGCTTTTACCGGCGCTCTTTGCGGAATGCGAGCGACCCGCGCTGCCGCAAATTCTCAACGAAGTCAGCCAGGCGGCCTACGTGAGCGAGATCGTCATCAGCATGAATGGCATGGATGCTGCCCAGCTCTCTGTTGCCAAGGAACTTTTCCAGAAACGGCTACCGAACAAGGCCGTGCACGTTTTGTGGAATGATGGGCCCGCAATGACGGCGATCCATGAGAGAATCTCCGGCCCCGAATCTTTGCATCGGCCCGGTAAAGGGGCGAATATTTGGGCGGGCCTCCTTTACCTCAAAGCGCTCGGCCATCAGGGTATCGTCGTCAGTCACGACACGGATATCATGAACTACAGCCGGAGCATGCTGGCCAAACTATGCTATCCGCTACTGCATCCCCGCATGCCGTATAGGTTTTCCAAAGGCTACTACAGCCGTGTCTCAGGACGCCTTTATGGTCGGGTCACCCGCTTGCTTATCTTCCCTTTGATCGAAGCCTTCCGCCAAGTGCTCGGTGAAACACCGCTTCTCCAACACCTCGCCGCGTTTCGATATCCCCTTTCGGGCGAGTTTGCGGGAACCCTGGACTCCATCGCCGATTTTCACCTTCCGTCTGGCTGGGGGCTGGAGATTTCCATGCTCTGTGAAACCCAGCGCAAACTACCAAATCGTGAGCAATGCCAGGTCGACCTGGGCTTCCACTTTGAACACCGTCACCGCACTTTGGATAGCGGTCCGACGCCGTTGAGAGAGCAAGGTCTGGTTACAGCAGCGGCGGAGGTGGCACGCTGTCTGGCTTTCCATCTTTTGCGAGACGCTGACCCACGAGGCTCCGAGGGCCTCATGCGCCTAGCTCTGGATCGCTACCGAGTGACCGCAGCAGATTGGCTAGAAAGATACGAACATGTCGCACTCATCAACGGCCTGGAACATGACCGATTGGAAGAAGAGACCGCCGTTGCCGCATTCACGGAGGCCCTGGAAATCCTGACTCGTTCCTCAGGCTCGGGTGGACTAAAAACGGAAGGCACCCGACCTTCCCCGGCCAGCGTCCTTCACACCGACCCCACCATCGGCAGAGCCATCAGCGACGCAGCCATCACGATCTGAGGGCCAAATTTCATGCCGCCAACGTGCGAGCGTTTTCTGGTCGCAGCGCCATACTCACCGAATTCCAGAAGGAATCCAATTCGCTGGAATGCACAGCCTCGTCCAGGAGCGTCTGCCCCATTGGCCGCGTTGTGAATACTTCCGTAGCCTTCGCTGCGCTCCAATCCACCGTTGCACCTGCCCACTGTGCGTAGCCTTGTCCGAAGCTGGGCATAGCATTCCAACCCAATGGCACCGCAGGTAGTGAAGAAGCTGGCACAGGCATCGCAGAATGGGTAAAGGTCAGGTTCATAAGAGTCGCAGGTATGATGGAGGTTTCTTGTCTTTGGAGGATGATTCGCAGCGTTGGGGGTCAGGAATGAAGGGTCAGTGGGCAGTGAGTCACAAAAATGAGAGGATCAGATCAAAAACCTGCAGGATGACGGCAAATGAAGCCACCAGCCGAACGACCCTTGGCGCGCCAGCGTGGACCTTCCCCATTAGCGCCACCGCTCGTGTCCAAGCGAAGACCGCACACAGTCATGAAAACATGATCGCCAGGACTCACATAGATGGTGATGAAGCGGCCAGGGCCAGCTTCTCCGTATGAGGCAAAGGCTGCCGACGAAAGAGGAGCGCGAAGAAGGCCAGCCTTGATCAGAACGTAAGAAACCGAGCCAGAGCAGTCATAAGCATTGTCTTCCACCGAAGCATGGCCACCACCGCGGCGGTAGGGCTTGCCCTGGATGCTATTGGCAGCGTGCACTGCATACTGGACCTGGGCAGGAGTTGCCGTCGAAGCAGCAGCAAATCGGCCGTCGAAACGCAGCAGGGCACCGGCAGCAGCCTGTTGCTGCTGTTGCATCTGGCGTGCATATGCCTGCTGTTGAGCATAGGCGGCAGCCTGTTGCTGCTGCGCGTAGTAGGCAGCAGCTTGTTGTTGCTGCGCATAGTAGGCAGCAGCTTGCTGCTGCTGGGCGTAGTAGCCTGCATAAGCCTGCTGTTGGGCATAGGCGGCAGCTTGTTGCTGCTGCTGATAGGATGCCCCAGCTTGGTAAGCGGCAGCGTAGTAGCCCGACTGGGAGAAAGCAGAACCGACAGCCAGGAGAAGTAGGCAGAGGGCGATCCGGAGGGAGAGGAAGACCTTGGCTGGCGTGAGAGTGGAGGAGAGGGAGTGAGACATAATAGCCGTGTTTCTTGTTTCTATGGAAAATATATCAGAGGCAAGAATCACCGCAACCACAATTTCAATAATTTAACTCATTTCTGTAATTTATGAGAAAAGAGCCGAGTAGAATGCGGCCTCAGAATAAGGAACGAGATGGCTCCAGCCTTGATTTTACAAGCCAACAGCCACTCGATCAGGACTGCGAAGCGCCGGACGCGGTCTGGCACCAGAGTTTCACTTTTTGGACGTCCTATCTCAGCAGGCATGCCCAAAGGCCCCTATTTCGCCCCCAAATTATCACCTTTGAGATGCCCTGGGCGGGCGCACGGGCTGTTCCATCCTTCCTTCGAATTAAAGTTCACCGACCTGCTCCTCAACACACCAACCATGAACCAAGACACCTCCGACAGCCCATCTCCCAGCAACAGCGACCGACAATCGACGGCGAAATCCATCTCGGCATCTCTTTTGAAGGCACATTCGACGACGACCACGATCAGGTAGGTAGATGCTCCACCTCAGGAGAAATCATTGAAATCATGATGGAATAGGTTGTCCCTCAGTGACCCAAGCACCGCAATCACAACCCTACGAACGCGTCGCCAATCCTTCACCCTTTCCGATCTTTGCTGTTGCCGGAAACACGTCACCCGTGACTGTCGGAAAGGTGCCTCATTAAGTTGAAGCAGACAGAATGCACCTGTTGCTTGTCCCCATACTTGGCCATCGCCTTGTCTCCCGACGCAGTGTGTGGAGATTCCTGAGCGACCGTGAACGAGCCGCCACCCAAAAAATCGTTGAACGATCTTTGTGCGTCCATGCCCCGCTTCACCGTACTAATGGATGTCATGACTTCGTGCCGTCCATGCTTTCATCTATCGCTCTTAGGCCTCCTCGCACTCACTTCGGTGGGCAGGGGGGCTACGGAAAAGCTTAGCTTCAACCGAGACATTCGGCCGATCTTGTCGGAAAACTGCTTTGCCTGCCACGGGTTTGACGCGAAGAAGCGGGAGGCGGACTTGCGCCTCGATGTGCCTGAGGGTGCCTTCCTCACCAAAGATGATGTGACCCCGATCGTGCCAGGCAACCCAGAAAAGAGCGCCGTCTGGCAGCGCATCATCGCCACCGACGCGGACGATTTGATGCCGCCGGAAAAGTCCCACAAAAAGCTGACCCCGGCCCAGAAGGATATCCTGAAGCGCTGGATCGTCGAAGGTGCCCCTTACCAGAAACATTGGGCATTCGAGGCCCCGAACTTGCCACCAGTCCCTTCGGGTGCACAGCAGCCTCCAGCAGTAATTGACGCCTTTTTGTCCGCACGCCTTGCGGAAGATCGGCTGGGCTTTCGCCCAGAGGCAGACAAACCGACGTTGATCCGCCGGGTGGCTTTTACGCTGACTGGGTTGCCGCCCACCCTTGCGGAGGTCGATGCCTTCTTGAATGACAACTCGCCAAAAGCGTACGAGGCCATGGTAGATCGCTATTTAAACTCGGCGCACTATGGCGAAGAGATGGCGCGCAACTGGCTGGATATTGCTCGCTACGCAGATACCCACGGTCTGCACCTGGATAATGAGCGCAGCATGTGGCCCTATCGCGATTGGGTGGTAAAGGCCTTCAATGAGGACCTGTCCTTTGACGATTTCACCGTCTGGCAGATGGCGGGCGATCTCCTGCCCAATGCCACTCCTGACCAAATCACCGCCACTGGGTTCAGTCGTTGCAATGTCACCACCAGTGAGGGTGGCGCGATCGATGAGGAGTATCGGCACCTTTACGCGGTCGATCGCGCAGCGACGCTGACGACGACTTGGCTGGGTCTGACGGGTGGGTGCGCACAGTGCCACGACCACAAATTTGACCCGCTTTCGACCCAGGAATTCTACTCCCTCTACGCCTTCTTTTTCAGCTCCGCAGATCCGCCCATGGATAAGAATATCTCCAGCACTCCGCCCTTCCTCAAGCTCCCGACACCAGTCCAGCAGAGGACGCTGGATGCGGCGGTCAAAGCGGAAGGCCTGGCGCTGAAGTCACTCGAGGCTTCTGTCCACAAGGCCCCATATACCGATCCTGCAACGCTCAAAAATGCGGCTGAGCCACAAACGATCACGCAGGTGCTGTTTGACGACGACTTTGCCCCAGGCACCGAGACACGAAACACCACGCGCAATCCCAGCCTGTGGCGGATGCAGCCTGATTTCGGAGCCAAGTCGGGGCGGCGTGTCCTGGAACTCAGCAACGGGCAATTCAGTCAGGAGGTCATGACACCGGTGCTCGAGCCGGTCGTGCTAGGCCAATCA
>CAZCAL010000166.1:0-8957 GCA_964496625.1 uncultured Verrucomicrobiaceae bacterium
CTCCACGGAATGTCGCTCACCCTGCATGAAGGCCACCGAGCGGGTGACCTGGCCGTCGCCGAGGATCTTGAACAGTTCGGTGTGGCGCGTCTTCGAGGTGATTCCACGCTCGAGGACCGCCTTGAGATCGACCACCGCTCCGGTCTCGAACTTGTCGAGGTCCTCGAGGAGGATCTTTTTCAACCCGTCTGAATCAGCAAATTTGCGACCATCAGTGAGCACACCACTAGCATCCAGCATCGGGTCAGAGCCAGTGCCGTCCCGCACCGCTTCGACGGTTCGCCAGTGTCCAATCGCATCGTAGTTATCGAAGGCAATTCCGAGTGGATCTATCTTACTGTGGCAGGCATTGCAGTTGGGATCAGCGCGATGAAGTTCCAGCTTTTCACGCACCGTAGTCTTTTTGGCCTTTGCATCCGGCGTGCTGAGCGCAGGAACGTTTGCAGGCGGTGGGGGTGGAGGCTTGCCGATGATCGACTCCAGCATCCAAACCCCGCGGTGAACTGGGCGATGCCTTGTGCCATCCGATGTAAGGCTAAGAATCGAGCCCTGAGTCAGCAACCCTCCGCGATGAGTATCAGGCTTCAGCAAAACTCTTTGAATCTGATCACCGCGTATTCCTTCGATTCCATAGTGCATCGCGAGACGCTCATTGAGCATTGTCCAATCTGAGTGAATGAACTCGCGGAGGCTCTCATTGCGTCTCAGCACTTCACCAAAGAACCCAAGTGTCTCCGCGACCATGCTCTGCTCCAAATTTTCGTCGTAATCGGGATACAATTCCTTGTCCGGCGGAAACATGCCCACCTTGCGGAGCTGGAGCCATTGACGGGGAAAACTATTTGCGAATTCAGATGCCCGAGCATCTTTCAGCATGCGATGGACTTCGCTTTTCAGCGTCTCACCATCATGCAAAGAACCCTTCGCAGCCAATTCAAGCAAGCGGGAGTCAGGCATCGAACTCCAAAGGAAGTACGACAACCTGGAGGCGAGTTCATTGTCACTGATCGTCGGCGACCGCTTCACCACGTCCCCTTCTTCGAGATAGAGAAAGCTCTTCGCACACAGGATGCCCATCAGGCCGTTTTTCACCGCAACCTCAAATGAATCACCCAGGGCTGCTGCGGCATCCACGGACTTCATGAATGGTTCAATTTCCGTGACCACCACAGGCCGACGCCACGCACGAGTTGCGAAGCGTGTAAGGATCTCACGAGCATCCTTACTGCAATAGATTTCGCGATGCGCTTTGGTGGGCCACGAATCCACAATCGGTCCGTCCCATTCCACGGAATCGATAATCAAAGTCGGTTGAATAGGCTTAAAATCATCGTCCGTCAGCTTGAGCTGCCATGGCACCCTGCTGCGCGTGCTGGTAAAGGCATTCGGAGTGCCGCTATGGCGTGACCGGCGCCCCTCTGGATTCGGCCCTGGCACTGCATTGATCAGCCGCACAGGATAATTCCCTGCAACAAGATGCACGCGTGCTTCCACGGTGATAGGTTTGTCTTCAGGCGCATCGATGTCTTGCTCCAAGAGTGTGGTATTGATGCTGGAAAGATACACCTTCAGACGGGGTGCCCGACCACCCTCCGGACGCAGACCACTGAGTTTGAGACGCACAATGTAGTCGCCAGTTGTCTTGATATCGACGTTCCACGTATCGGTCGTATAATTGCGCGGCACGATATCGATGCGGACTTTGTCGGCGATGCCGCGCGTCTCATACTCCTGTTTGAAGTCCTTCCAGCGCATATCAAACGCTTCCCAGCGAATGACCTCACGCTTTGGTTCAGGTCTCAGCGATAAAGCTTCGTCCAAAATTGCATCTGCCGCTGCCAGATACTTTTCGATATGAGCTGGCGACAGCGTTAAAACCGAACCTATGCGTTCAAAGCCCTTCCAATCTGGATCCTCCGGCAATCCCGAAGGTGCTTTGACATCAAAGTTTACCCCCAGCAAATCGCGGATCGTATTGGCATACTCGTCACGTGTGAGCTTGCGAAACGCTACCGCTTCTCCGGCGGATGATTGACGCACGGATTCTGATTCGCGGAGCTGCTGAACGATCCAGTCTGCGACGCGGGAGATTTCAGCGGGGTTTGGCCTGGGCTCGTCATCCGGCGGCATGTCCCCAGAATTGATCCGATTCATGATTTCCTCCCAATGAGCCATCGTCGCTGGAGATTGGAGATCGACCTTCAGGTCATCAACACGAAGGTCGCCTTTCTGTTTCTTTTCACCGTGACACCGATTGCAGTGCTCTTGAAAAAAGGGGGCCACCAGCGAGGATCGAGCATCCTCGGCGGCACAAACCTTCCCCGTCAAACTGAGGCAGGCGAATAGAAGGCAAATGGCGACAGAACGTCTTGATAACATGAACCCAGACAAAACGAAGTGCTGGGTCGTTTCCCTCACAGAATGCAGTCTCAGGCGATGATTTCTTTAACGACTCGGCATGCGTCCACACCGGTCAATTTGAAATCGAGCCCAGCCTTACTGAAGGTGAGCCGCTCATGATCAATCCCAAGACAATGCAAAATGGTCGCATGGAGATCCGCAACATGGACCTCGTCCTCAACGATATTGAATCCCATTTCATCCGTCGCACCGAGAGTGACGCCACCCTTGATACCCCCGCCAGCCAGCCACATCGAGAACGCCTGCGGGTGATGATCCCGCCCCATGCTGCGACCAAGGGACACACTAGCCTCCACCATCGGGGTGCGACCAAATTCACCACCCCAGACGACGAGTGTACTGTCCAGCAATCCCCGCTGTTTCAGATCCTTGATCAGCGCCGCACTGGCTTGGTCCGTCACCCCGCAATTCTTCTTCACATTGCCCGCCACATCACTGTGCGCATCCCAACCCTCATTGTAGATATTGATGAATCGAACGCCACGCTCAACCATGCGCCGAGCCAAGAGGCAGGCTCTCGCAAACGAGGGCACCTTGGGATCGCAGCCATACATCTCCAGCGTGGCTTTATCTTCACTGGTGAGATCCATCAATTCCGGCGCCGAACTTTGGAGACGATAGGCCATCTCATAATTCGCTATTCGAGTCGCGGTCTCGCCGTCACCATCCAGCTTCAGCCTCCGCTGATTCATCGCATTGATGAGGTCAATGGTATCCTTCTGGGTGCCCGCGTCGATGCCGTCAGGAGTGCTCACATTCAAAATGGGATCACCAGAATTGCGGAATCGAGTCCCTGAATACAGGCTCGGCAAAAAGCCACTGTTCCAGCATGCTGCACCGCCACTGATGCCACTGCCTGTGCTCATGACGACAAACGATGGAAGGTCATGACTTTCAGAACCAAGCCCATAAGTAATCCACGAGCCCATGCTTGGCCGCCCAGGCTGGGAGAAACCTGTGTTCATGAAAATCTGTGCAGGCGCGTGATTAAACTGCGTTGTGCGGCAAGATTTTACGATGGCGATGTCATCCACCACCGTTGCCAAATGCGGCAGCACTTCCGAAAGTTCCGCCCCACTCTGTCCATAGCGCGCAAATTGATAGCGAGGCCCCAGCACCGCAGCATCGGGCCGGATAAAGGCATAACGCTGCCCACCAATGATCGATGGAGGCAAGGGCTTCCCTTCATACTTGGTGAGCATTGGCTTGTGGTCGAACATCTCCAACTGCGACGGTGCCCCCGCCATGAACAGATGAATGACAGCCTTCGCCTTCGGTCGAAAATTCGTCGGCGCAGCAAGATTCGGGTTCCTCGCATCGCAAGCAGACTCTGCCAGCAGCGAAGCCAATGCGATCTTACCAGTGCCAATGGCACAATCTTGGAAGAAGTGACGGCGAGTGATGTTGGAGGTGTTCATGGATGGGTAATCGCTTCGTCAAAGTTGAGGACTGCGCGGCTTACGGAGGACCAGAGAACCTGACCTTCCAGTTTTTTGTCGCGTTGCTTTCGGAGAAAGTCCTTCAGCATCTGCATCTCGTCGGCCTCAAGGGGTCGCGTAACGACACGGCGAAAGATATTTTCGAGTCTCTCTTCATCTGTTTTGGATTCTCCAATCACAGTTGTGGCCATGGCTTGGGCGGCTTCCATAAACATTTGGTCGTTGAGCAACGTGAGAGCTTGCAGCGGACTATTGGAGACGTCGCGTCTGGCCAGGCAAGACTCGCCCGTCGGCGCATCAAATGTGGTAGCCATGGCAAATGGTGCCGTTCGTTTCATGAACGTGTAGAGACTGCGTCGATAGCGATCTTCACCATCGCTCGTCTTCCACTCGACCTTGCCATAGGTGCCCTCGGTGGTGACGCTGGCGGGCTGGGGAGGGTAAACGCCTGGGCCGCCCATTTTTAGAGAAAGCACGCCCGCCGCTTTCAGGGAGGAGTCGCGAATCACCTCTGCATCAAGCCGGAAGCGTGCACCTCTAGACAGCAGAACATTCTCAGGATCGGCATCGGAAGTGATGCGCGACGATTGCATGTAGGTGGCGCTGGTGACGATGCGTCGGTGCAGCTTCTTCATCGACCACCCTTGCTTCACGAAGTCTAAGGCCAGCCAATCCAGCAGTTCGGGATGGCTTGGGACATCGCCCTGATAGCCAAAGTCCTCCAGGGACTTCACAAGCCCGCGGCCGAAGAAAGCCTGCCAAGCACGATTCACGGTGACACGAGCAGTGAGCGGGTTCTCCCGGCTAAAGAACCACTTTGCGAAGGTGAGTCGGGTGGCGGGCATGTCCTTTGGCAACTGCGGCAAAAAGGCTGGCACGGCGGGGAGCACCACTTCTTTTGGCGAGAGGTATTCACCGCGATGGTAGAGATTCGTGGTGCGCGGATTCGACACTGGACGCTCACTCATCACGAGCGTGGGCTGCCCTCGGGGTGGATTTTTGCGGGCAGCGATAAGCGGCGCGACGGCTTGTTTCATCTCGGGCGCGGTTTCTAGAAAGCGGCTTCGCAACATCAACCTGTCGGCTTGGTTCGGGGCAATTTGGCTGGGCGTAAAAACCGCAAGCCACTGTTCGATTTCTGCTGGATGCCCGGTTGCGGTCGCGTGGTCGCTGGTGGTGACGGAGATGCGAAAGTGACCAAGCGGGCAGGCGAAATGCTTTTCGAAGAGCATCTTCAAATCAAACCCGTTCGTGAGATCGATAGGTTTCTCGAAATGAAACACCGCGGCATGCCGCACGTCTATCCCGCCCAGCACCTGCCAACCACTGGACATTTCGGCATCAAGTGTTGCACTAGCGCTGTTAGTTTTACGCTTGGCTCCCGCTGCTTTCTTCTTTGCAGGCGCAGCATCGCTGATCTTGTCATCCTCTTCATCATTCGTTGCCTCAGCTCGAGCGATTTGAACACGCTGGCCGTTTTGGAACGCTTGCAACTCACTCAAGAAAAAACCGCCGAGCGGTCCTTCATAATGGGTGAGACCGGGCCCATCATTTGGCAGGCTCGGGTGGCTGGCGACTTCGATTTTTAGCGCGGTGACGCCTTGGATCGGAGCTTGAAAGCTTAAATCATAGACGTCGCTTTTGGAGACGTCGCCGCTGCCGAGGATGAAGCCATCTTCCTGTTGCTCCAGATGCGGCATGGTGGTCTTCATGGTCTTCGGGCGGATGATCTTCCAATCAGAGGCGCGCTCATGCTCAACTTTCATCCAAGCCGCAAAAGCCTTCTCAAGGGCCTGCTCACCACCGGGATATTTGGCCGCTAGCCCGGCCTCTAAACGAAGTATCTTGAGGTTATGTTCTTTCTGCGCAGCCTCGATCTCCGGCGTAACGATGTTGTAGGTCGGCTCACTGGCATTGTTCAGTAGAGCCATCGTTCGATAATAATCGGTGTGCTCGATGGGATCATACTTGTGGGTATGGCACTGACAGCAATTCATTGTCAGCCCCATCCAGGTCGTTGCTGTGACGCCCACGCGATCCACCATCGCGTAAAATCGATACTCATTCGGATCGATGCCGCCTTCTTCATTGAGCATTGTATTGCGATGAAACCCAGTCGCCACCAGATCGTCTGACGTCGCTCCAGGGAGCATGTCACCCGCGAGTTGCTTGATGCTGAACTGATCGAAAGGCATGTCCGCATTCAGCGCCTTCACGACCCAATCACGATACGGCCAAATGCTCCGAGGACGGTCTTTCTCAAACCCATTCGTATCCGCATAACGAGCCAAATCCAACCAGCGACGCGCCCAGCGTTCTCCGTATTGCTTCGATGCCAGCAGCGTATCAACGAGTCGGTCATACGCATCTGGAGACTTGTCATTCACAAAAGCATCGGCCTCAGCGGGAGTTGGCGGCAGACCGATGAGATCGAGATAGACGCGCCGCACCAAGGTGTATGGATCAGCCTGTGCTGAAGCCTTGAGGCCGTCCTTTTGCAAACGATCACGCACAAAGGCGTCAATCGGATGGATGCTGGGATTTGGCGGCGTGGTTTCCACGGGCGGCACATAGGCCCAGTGCCGTTCATAGGCAGCACCACCCGCGATCCAGGCCTTCAAGATGGCTTTTGCAGACTCGGGCAGCACCGTCTTTGTGTGGGGTGGCGGCATCACCTCGTCTTCATCCGCGCTGAGAATCCGGCGCATCACCTCGCTCTCATCCGGCTTGCCGGGCACGATGGCCAACTTCCCAGACTTCCCTGCTCCGTGGGCGGAGTCGCTCAGATCAAGTCGCAGCTTCCCTTTGCGTCCGTGCTCGTCCATCCCATGGCATTTGAAACAATGCTGCGCCAAGATTGGCCGGACTTCACGATTGAAATCCACGGCCAATACCGCAGTGGCGCTCGATAGAACGAATAAGAGGGTGAGCTTCAAAGACATGCCATTCATAGAAACGTTCTACGAAGGCAATTTCAGTCGTCCATTACGCACCCAGTCTGACAACTTGTCCGCCACGTTGGGATTCCAATGCGGCGGCGAAGATCTCTTGAGTCCCCACTGCCTCATCCGGTGTGGCGCAGCCAAAACGTCCGTCTAGGATGCCTTCGCGCTCCATCAAAAATGCAGCCCACATCTGCTGAATGATGTCTGGAAACCCTGGTTCAAAAATGCCGCCGGTCACAGCCTTGAAGGGCATCCCAAAACCAAGATCCGTTTTCTTCCAAAACTGTTCCTTGCCACCTTCGAAGAGCCAGAGTGTCTTTGGTTCCTTGGTGTTGTAACGGGCACCGCCTTCAGTTCCGAGCACTTCAATGAACCAAGAATTGGTCTCGCCAGGAGCTAGGCGCTTCATTTCAAGCCGCATCGGCACAGACTGCGCTTCGATTTCAGTCCAGCAGTGCAGCATGGCATTGTCCCAAGTATCACAGTCCGTCATCCCACCCTTGCCGTCAGGGCGCTGCGGGTAGCCTTTTTGCAACTGAGCAAACAAGCTACTGGGCTTCCAGCCCAATCGAAGGGGGATATGACAGGCATGCATTCCCAGATCGCCTAGCACACCAATCTCACCGCAGGTGCGACTGAAGCGCTTCCAATTCGCAGGCTTCGTGGCATCCAGATCGCTACTGTGATGAAAGCCTGAGACGATCTGCAAAATGCGACCAATCTTGCCAGAGGTCGCCACTTGCATGACACGCTGTGCCCCTGGGAAAAAGGGGAATTCTGAACTGCATCTCACAAAGCGCCCAGATTGCTGGGCCGCATCCCGAATCCTACGAGCGGACGGCAGATCAATGCCGAAGGGCTTCTCTGCAAACAGATCCTTTCCTGCATTCAGCACATCAAGGTAAATCTTCTCGTGAAGGTTGTGCGGGACAGCAACATACACGACATCGACTGCGGGATTGGCCAGCAGTTCGTGATAGTCGGCAGTTAACTGTTCGCAGGATGGAATGCAGCGAAACCACTCGCGAACAGGTTCCACCAGATCCGCCACCGCCACGAGGCGTGGCTTCACACTGACGTCTGTAAGAGAGCACCAGCGCGCGAACGCACTGGCCATCTCACGTCCCATCAGCCCACCGCCGATGATGCCGATGCCGACTTCCTTCATGCCAATGTTGTGTGGAGCGGTGATGACGAATTACACAAGAGCGTCCAACTTCGCTGCAAGCGCAGCTTTAGACTGGAGACCGACGACAGAGTCCACCTTCTCGCCATTTTTGAAAAACACCATCATCGGAATTGAGCGGACGCCGAACTGGGAGGCGAGATCTGGGCTCTCATCGACATTCACTTTGGCGATCTTTACTGCAGCACCCTTTTCGTCGGCAAGCTGATCGAGGATCGGGCCAAGCTGGCGGCATGGGCCACACCATTCCGCCCAGAAATCGACCAATACAGGCACTGTGGAGGATTCGATTTCGGTTTTGAAATTGTCTTGATTCAGGGAAAGGACTGCTTCGCTGGCCATGATGTTGATTGGGGTTGTGAAAAGGTTTTACGCATGTCGCCTCAATGACGACACAGGATGCTGCCCGCTGCCCCTGCCCCTTGCAACCCCGAATTGCGATTCTGCCGCAAAAGCATCGGTCACGAGGTCTTGCACAAGCCCGCTGCCGCGCTAAATGAACGCATGAGTTTGGATCATCCTGATGGCATCGCCCGCCTCCGCTACATCGTTCATCGCCTGCGTGCCCCTGATGGCTGCCCCTGGGATCGTGAACAGACCCATGAGACCCTTATTCCCCATCTCCTGGAGGAGGCCTACGAGGCCGCAGAAGCCATCCGCTCCGGCGATACCACCCACATTTGCGAGGAACTCGGTGACCTACTTTTGCAGCCAGTCCTCCATGCGGAAATCGCATCTGAAACAGGCGCGTTCGATCTTGATCAGATGGCGCACATGCTTTCTGAGAAACTGGTGCGTCGCCACCCTCATGTATTTGGCGAAACTACCGCCGACACCTCTGCCGCTGTTTTGAACCAGTGGGATGCTATCAAAAAGCAGGAAAAGGGCCAGACCGACGCAGTGGGTCTGCTCGAAGGGATCGGCGGGGGCCTCCCAGCGCTGATGCGTGCCCAGAAGATCCAGAAA
>CAZCAL010000167.1:0-1728 GCA_964496625.1 uncultured Verrucomicrobiaceae bacterium
AGGTCCAATGCGTTCCGCACAGGATGCAATTCCTGGCGCAAAGGCGCACATGTGGTTTACGCCTACCAAAACCGGCACCTGGGATATCATTTGCGGTCAGCTTTGCGGGCCTGGTCATGCCAACATGAAGGCCACGCTGGAAGTTGTCTCACAAGAAGAGTTTGACGCTTGGGTGGCTGAGCATCAGGCTCCAGCTCCTGCCCCAGCTGCACCAGCTCCTGCGGCAACCACACCTGCTAAGTAACGCGTCTTCTGGTCGCTAGTCGACCCATGACGTCGCATCGGTACCCTACTGCTGATAGCCTCAGGAGTCGGGCCCATCCAGTTGGAACGATGTTCATCCTCCCATGACTGCCGCTCGCGCCTTCCATCACTTATCCCGCCTTACGGTTTTGGTGGGTCTGGCATTGATCTGGTGGGGCGCAGCCGTAACCACGGAAGATGTGGGCCTATCCGTGCCCGACTGGCCGCTGTGTTATGGGCGAATCAATCCTGAGGGCTGGTGGGGTATTCCTGCTTTGCTGCTGGAGCATGGTCACCGCTGGATCGGTGCTTCCATTGGGGTGCTCGTCCTCACTCTCTATCTCTGGCAGCTCAATCAGCGCAGAAAGCTACAGTTCGCCGAACCAGAAACTCGGTTTCTTGAGGGTGCCGGAATCGTCCTTTGTGGTATTGGCTACTTTTATCTGGTGAGGCATGATGCCTTGGGACTGGCCTTCACCGTCGCAGGAATCGGCTTTGCTTGGCTGGTCATTACGTGGATCTATCGGCGTTGGCCATTGCTCCGGGGTCTAGCGACTTTGGCGCTATTGATGGTGATTTTACAGGCTTCACTCGGCGGACTGCGTGTGCTGAAAATGTCCGACCCCTATGGCATTGTGCATGGAACGCTGGGTCAGCTCTTTTTCTGTATTTTGCTTTGGATCGCTTTTGCTTCTTCACACACGTGGCGGCATGGACAATTGATTCTGCAGGTTGGGCAGCGCGTGTCTGCTAGGCTCTGGAGCCTGACGCTCTTCCTCGCTGTGTTTGGTCAGCTCGTTATCGGCGCAATCCTGCGCCATACACAACGCGATCACCTCGCCGCGAGTGATCTGATCACGACCGGTGGAGTGTTGTTGCCAAAGACTGATCACGCAGATCTCTTCACCCTGTTTCTTCACAAATACTGCGGTATCACCGTTGCCATTTTGACGATGCTGGTCGCTTGGCGGGCAATGCGTTGGTTGGCTACCGTTCCATCCTTGGCGCGATTGGCCAAGCTGATGATGTTTCTGCCAGTGATTCAGGTCGGCCTGGGGATCACAGTGATCCTCACTGGAAAGTCCTTCTGGGTGACGAATCTCCATGTGATCAACGGGCTTCTTCTCCTTGCTTCGTCCTTTCTCATCATGGTTAGCATTTGGTCAGCCTGTGCAAGTCTAGGCCTCATCGCCGAGGGGGACGCTGAGGGCCTTGAGGCTGAATCGAACGAGGAAGAGCCCACTTTAGCGTAAAATCGCGCAGGGTGGGTTGCCGAACCCGCCGACCCGTTGCATCGTCACCGAAATGGAAACCAGTTCTGCCCCCAAGTCCTCCTGGCAAATCACCGCCCAGGATTTGATGGTGCTGACAAAATTTCGTCTCAGTGCGCTGGTCATTGTGACCACCCTCGTTGGATTTTGGCTCCGGGCTCCCCGCCCATTAGATGGCTGGCTTCTTTTTCACACACTTCTCGGCAGTACGCTG
>CAZCAL010000167.1:1738-6733 GCA_964496625.1 uncultured Verrucomicrobiaceae bacterium
ACGCTGGCTGCCTTCGGGGCTGCTGTCTTCAATCAGCTCATGGAGATTGAGCCTGACTCCCGCATGAAGCGTACCGCAGATCGGCCACTTCCCTCTGGGCGTATCAGTCCTTCGGCGGCGTTTGGCATCGGCTGGTTGCTCAGTGCTTGGGCATTGATCCATTTGGCGAAGATGGTCAATGTCGAGAGCGCGGCCCTAACTGCACTCACCCTTGCTGTTTACCTCTTCATCTACACGCCGCTCAAGCGCCAATCTGCGCTCAACACCCTGGTGGGTGCCGTGTCAGGTGCTCTGCCGCCGCTGATTGGCTGGGTGGGTGCCGTCGGTATGCCACCGGATGAGGCACCCTACTTCCGGTGGGAATTGTTGATGGAACCAGGTGCGCTTTTCCTTTTTGGATTGTTGTTCCTTTGGCAGCTCCCGCACTTTTACGCCATCAATTGGATGTATCGCGATGAATACCGGCGCGGTGGTTTTGTGATGCTGGCCAACGAAGATGAAGCGGGCTCGAAAACGGCCACCCATGCACTCGTCACCGCTGGTGCGACTCTCCTGCTGATGTTTTACCCTGCGGCGAAGGGTCTCGTGCACTCATGGTGGTTTGTGCCGCCCGCCGTGCTTGTTTCGGGCTGGCTTTGTCTTTTGGCCGTGCGGTTTTACTCGCAGCCCGAACGTGCCTCAGCACGGAAATTGTTTTTTTGCACCCTGATGTATTTGCCAGCCGTCTTGCTATTGAGTGTCATTGCTTGGCGATACAAATGACCCCGACTTAATCTCATGGAATCAGCTTCTGAAAAACGCATCAACCCTTGGACCGTTTGGATTCCCATCATCCTTATCGCCTTGGGTGTGGTGATCTTTTATAACTACCTCTGGGCGATGAAGCTCAAGAATGATCGGGAGAAGGATAAACCACCGATTCTTGGTCGAGTAGAAAACGATGTTCCTTTCATCGAACGCAGCGGGAAGAAAGTTTCGCTGCATGATGTGAAGGGGAAGATTCTGCTCATTTCATGGGTCTATACTCGCTGCTCGCGCGGCTGTGCTGGTGTGGTCGGGAAGCTGCTCAAGCTCCGCAACGAATACGCAGACAACAAGAACATCCAGTTCATCTCCGTCACCCTGGATGCGGATGATACGCCGGAAATGCTAGAGAAATTCGCCTCCGGTCTCGGCATCAAGGACGAGGACAATTGGTGGTTCGTGAATGGGGACAAAGACCAACTGCGGCTGTTCATGACGCGCACGCTGCAACTCGCACCGGTGAAGGATATCCCTGAAGCCTTGCGCCTCGGACCCGATGACAAATACGAGCATGATCTGCGGGTCGTGATGATCGACGGTGAAGCCCATCTGAGATCGATCTGTGACATCATGAGCAGCGATCCCGCTTTCGCCGAATTCTGGGACAAGAAGATCCGCAAAGACCTGGACTACCTCATCGAAGAACAACGAAAAGCAAAATGACAGTCGAAGAACTCCCGAAGCTTTACACGTTATTCAATGCCTGTGCGCTGTTTCACATCATCCTTGGATTGGTGATGATCAAAAAGGGGCATCGCTCGCCCCACATCGCCAGCATGGTGATTGCGCTGCTGTTTAGCACAGCCTTTTTGGGCTGTTATCTCTATTACCACTATCATGCAGGGCATGTGAAGTTCGCAGGAGAGGGCATCTCCAGGCCAATTTACTTCACCATCCTCTTCACCCACATACCTTTGGCAGTGCTAAACCTGCCGATGATCATCATGACAGTGGTGCCCGCACTTCGCCAGCGGTTTGACAGCCACAAACGGATGGCAAAATGGACAGTTCCTATCTGGCTCTATGTGTCCGCCACCGGCATCATCGTTTATTTGATGTGCTACGTCTGGTTCGGACCGCCCATTCGCGGTTAGGCGGGCACCATCCAGCACTCAAGGTAGCGGCGCTTCCTTGCTGCCGACGCACCAGAGCATCTTCTCCGTGCGGACGTAGATGCGGCCATCACCAATTGCAGGTGAGGCGTTGATTGGGCTGTCGAGCTTGGAGGCACTGAGTTGTTCAAACTTTGGCCCTGCCTTCACCACGATCAGATCGCCCATCTGGCTGCCGCAGAAGATCTTACCATCACCGGCTACGGGGCTGCTAAAGAACTTGCTGCTGCCTGCACTGCCTTCTAACCGCATGCTGTCTTCGTAGACACGTTTGCCGGTTTTAAACTCTACGCAATCCAAGATGCCGCCGTCGCCAAGGAGGTAGAGCAGACCATCGACGACGAGAGGTGATGGCACATACGGGAGACCCTTGGTAAGGCCCAGGTCCAGCACTTTGGGCTCTTTACCGCTCAGATCCAGCGCCGCTGTCTCTTTACCACCACCGCCGGAGCCGAAGGTGCAGAAGAAGACATCGCCACTGAAGGCAGGGGACCCCAGGCTACGCTGACTGTAACCAGGATTGTGCTGCCACTTGATCTTGCCAGTCTTGGCATCGATGCCCATCACCCCGCTGCCTGTGTCTGCGCAGATAAACTCTGTGCCACCATCAGCGGCCTAGCGGACCAGAGGCGTGCTATAGGTGTTGAGGCAGTTCGGGATATCCAACTTCCAGACTTGCTTGCCAGTCGTTGCGTCCAGGCCGTAGATACCGCTCTTCCACTCCGCTTGCTCCGGGGAATCAGTCAGGGGCTTGCCGTTCTTCTCGGTATCGAACTCGCTGCGCACGATCATGATGCCGTCCGCGACGACAGCCGAAACACCGGTGCCATGTTCGTGGATGTAGTCAGCGACGTGGTCGTTGTGCCAGACCAGCTTCCCATTGTGATCCAGTGCCAAGGCTTGGATGTTGGTGCCTGTGCTCCAGTTTACATAGACGCGGTCAGCATCCACAAAGGGTGAGCTACTGGCAAAGCTATTGAAGTTGTGCTTCTTGTGCTCTGAATACTCTGTCTCGTAGCGCCAAGCTTCGCTGCCGTCCTTCGCATTCAGGCAAATCACGGCGCGCTTTCCTGGGGTTGTCTCAGCGGTGACGAAGACTTTGTCCTCCCACAGGACGGGAGATGACCAGCCTTTGCCCAGCTCCACCTTCCACACGGTGTTGGTATCATCGACTTTCGATGGCAGGCCTTTGGTGTCTGCCACACCAGAGCCATTCGGCCCGCGGAAACGCGACCAGTCGGTTTTGGCGGAGGCATTGAGAGTCAGACCGAGGACGGTGATCAGGGCGAGGTAGGGTTTCATGAAGAGTATAGAAAAACAAGAGTGGGGAGTCCCGCAAAAGTTGCAACGCACAAAACGCCCGCTGGACTGAGTTCTTATCGGAATGCAGTGAACGAAAAGCTGTGCCAGTCCCCGTCGTTCTCTCTCAATGGCATTTCCACCGCTGCGTCACCTCTGGGCTTCCGCTCTTTTATCCTTGCCCTCATCTTTGTTGGCTCAGTCCCTCGCGACACCGTCTCCGTGGGGAGACTGGGTGGAGAAGGACTTCCCACATTTTAGCAGCGTGCTGGATGCGCGTGACCTGCCGGGTTTTCCGAAGGACAATTTGACGCCACGGGGGCTGATCTTGAATCTCGGAAACAATCTCTGGGCCTGTTTTGATACGGATTTGCTGCGCATCGCTGCGATTTGGGAGGCGGAAGCAGGAAAGCCACCCGTCACGCCAGAGGCACTCGCCCCTGGTTCGTATCACCTCGCCGGGCAAAAGACCAAAGACGGCCAGGACTTTTTGCCGAAGCCAGTGGGAAAAGTGTGGCTGGCAAACGGCATCTATCCTGGATGGCAAGTTGGGGACCAACCTTCGTTAACCGATCCACGTGAGCCTGCACCCAGCCCGGAAGAGGTGGGGAAAGGGCCGATTGATCCGAAGGTGGGAAGATTTGTGGCCGTGACAAACCGCAATGGCTCGTCTGTGATCGAGTGTGAAGTCGGCGGAGCGCGCATCATCCAAGTCCTTCGTTACGACGGTAAGAAGCTGACGATTTGGGGTAGCATTGATGGAGGGGCTCGACCATTGCAGCTCGCATTGGGTAAGGTTGAACGCGGACAGACAATCACGTCTGAAGAAAGCCCGGTCCAAATTCATGCCTACTCCGGTATTCAATGGGCAAGCTTCGAGGAAAAGAGGAAGCAGTTCTTTGCCATCCAATTTTCGCCCACGGACGGCTGGAGGGATGCCCTGGGATTCAGCCCACCACCAGAGACTGCACCCGGCAACCTGTGGCCACAAACCGTCACGACCAGCGCCGGACTCACCTCCACCCAAGGCCCCTCTTACTCTCTCGATACCATCCCGTTGCCAGTGCCGAACCCCTGGAAACGCAATGTCCGCCTCGCGGACATTGATTTCCTTGATGACAAAGGCAATGCCGTCGGTGTCACGTTTGACGGCGATGTGTGGAAAATCACCGGGCTTTCAGGCGACCTCACCCAGGTGACCTGGAAGCGTTTCGCCTCCGGCCTGCATGAACCGATGAGCATCGTGTCGCGGGGTAAAGACATCTTCGTCTTTGATCGCAACGGTGTCTGGAATCTCGTGGACACTGATGGCAATGGGGAGGCGGATCGTTATGAGATGTTCTGCAATCTCTTCGCCCAGACGGCGGAGACTCGGGAGTTTCCAAACTCAATGAAGCTTGGCCCAGATGGCAGCCTTTATATTTCAAAGGGCGGGCAGGAGGGAACCACGATTGGCAAGCACAACGGCACAGTGATTCGCATCTCTCCAGATGGCAAAAGCATCGCAGTGATTGGTTACGGATTGCGGCAACCCTTCATCGGGGTGAACCCAAAGACTGGGCTTGTGACCGCGAGCGATCAGCAAGGAAACTATGTGCCGTCCACGCCCATCCACATCATTGGGGATCACCACTTTTATGGTCACTTGCCCACCATTGCACCGCCGGAGCAATATCCTGAGAGCATCGCAGATCCGCTGGTGTGGATTCCGCATCCAGTGAACCCCAGCGGCGTGACGCAGGTCTGGATGACGGACGCAAAGATGGGGCCGATCAATGAC
>CAZCAL010000167.1:6743-8956 GCA_964496625.1 uncultured Verrucomicrobiaceae bacterium
TCCGCGTGCTGATGAATGCCCGCTTCAAGAAGCCACAAGCTACCGTGATGAGCTTTTGGCGAGACCTTGACTTTGGACCCCTCAATGGGCACATCAACCCAGCCGATGGGCAGCTCTACATCGTCGGATTCCAAGTCTGGGGCACCACCGCCAAGGCCCTGAGTGGCTTGGCCCGCCTTCGCTACACGGGCGAGCCACGAGTGCTGCTCAAGGAGTGTACACCGATGGATCAGGGCCTACTGCTGCGCTTCAATACGGCCCTCGATCCCAAGCTGGCGCAGGATCCCGCGAGCTACAGTGCTGAACGCTGGAACTACAAGCGCACACCGGAGTATGGCTCTCCCCACTTGAAGCTGGATGGATCTCCCGGCCAGGAGTGGTTGGTGCCCAGCAGTGCCTACTTGAGCAAAGATGGCTTGAGCGTCTTCGTTGGCATCCCAGACATGAAGCCCGGTGTGAACCAGATGCGCATCGGCTGGGGATTGAAGAGTGTCGAGGGAGCGAAGGCAGAGAACACGGCCTACTTCACGCCCTTTGAACTCGCCACCTTTGACCCGGTGAAGGAAGGCTTTGGCGAGATGAAGGTGGATCTCACTCCGCGCGAAGCTGCCGCAGTCGCCCAAGGCAAGGCATCCGCCGAAGAAGGGCAGCGCCTCTACCAAATGATTGGCTGCATGGCCTGCCACAGCACTGATGGTAGCACGGTGGGTAAGGTCGGCCCGAGCTGGAAAGGCATCTTTGGTTCCGAACGCGAGATCGGCAAGGTCGATGGGAAAAACGTCAAGAAGGTTCTCAAGGTTCAAGCAGACGAGGTTTATCTCCATGAGTCCATTATCAACCCCAACGCTAAGGTGGTGAAGGGCTTTGAGAAGTTCGATACCGGCATGCCGATCTACAATGGCATCCTCAATGAATCGCAGATTCAATCGCTGATCCTATTCATCAAGAGCTTGCATTGATCGCCGCGAGGCCTAGCCATTTCATCCACTATGACAAGATTCATCTTCGCCGTTGCTACTCTTCTCTGCCTCGCCTCATACGGCGCTGACAAACCGAACATCATCGTCATCATGGCGGATGATCTCGGCTATGGCGATGTAGGATGCTATGGCGCGTCGTCCGTGAAGACGCCTAACATCGACCAACTGGCGGCAGAAGGTCTACGATTCACCAGCGGCTATTGTTCCGCATCGACCTGCACCCCGACACGCTTTTCTTTCCTCACGGGAACTTACGCGTTTCGCCAAAAGGGCACCGGCATCGCGCCGCCAAATGGTCCGGCCATCATCAAGCCCGGGACCGAGACGATTGCATCGCTGATGAAGCAGTCCGGCTACGCCACCGCAGTGATTGGCAAGTGGCACCTCGGTCTCGGCGATCCAGCACCAGACTGGAATGGCGACCTGAAGCCTGGGCCGCTCGAAATCGGCTTTGATCACTGTCATCTTTTGCCAACAACAAACGACCGCGTGCCTCAGGTATATGTCACGGATCATCGGGTGCCGAATTTGGACCCCAAAGACCCACTCTGGGTGGGTAACACCGCGCCGGACGAGAACGAGCCAAACGGCATCAATCAGCGCGAAAGTCTCCGGCTAAACTGGAGCCATGGTCACAATAACACCATTCACAATGGCATCAGCCGTATCGGCTTTTACACAGGAGGTCACTCGGCCCGATTCCGGGATGAAGATCTCGGTGATGAATGGGTAAGACGCTCCAACGAATGGATCGAAGCCCACAAGGACACACCGTTCTTTCTCTTCTTCGCCAGCCATGACATCCATGTGCCGCGCATGCCGCATGAACGATTCCAGGGTGCGACGACCATGGGCTTTCGCGGGGATAGCATCGTGGAATTCGACTGGTGCGTCGGGGAGGTCATGAAGACTCTGGATCGTCTCAAGCTCGCGGAAAACACCCTTATTGTCTTGTGCTCAGATAATGGGCCCGTCCTCGATGATGGCTATCAAGACGGCGCCGTCGAAAAGATCGGCACGCACAAACCCGCAGGCCCATTCAGCGGCGGAAAATACAGCGTGCTGGAGGGTGGCACTCGCATCCCGTTCATCACACGTTGGAAAGGGCGTATCAAGCCTGCGGTGTCGGATGAAGTCGTGTGCACGGTCGATTTGGCTGCCAGCATGGCGACCCTCACCGGGGCCACGATTCCTGACAATGCCTGCCTCGATAGCCTCAACCTCTTGCCTGCG
>CAZCAL010000168.1:0-3414 GCA_964496625.1 uncultured Verrucomicrobiaceae bacterium
CGCTACCTCCAGGTATCGGCGAATCAGTCACGTATAAGTAGTCTAATCCGCCCGCCGGTGCCTTTCGAAATAGTCCTCTTTGATTGAAAGTAGGATCGCTCGTGCTGGTCACGGCAGCAGAGAAGAGATACGCATCTGAATGAAATGATACTCTGGGAGCGATCTGCGCGATCCGAAAATCCATACCCAGATCTGTGTCCTCTCGGACAACTTGCATGTTGACGCCAGCATGGGTTTGCAAAGCGATCAAAGAATCGTTGGGGAGGGTGGTGCTGCCCGGCGCGAGCTTGGCATCGAGGCGGACGGCCACTCGACTCGCCGAATTGCTTTGGGCTGCCTGAATCACCGTCCTTGTGGTGATGGAGGGGAGACCAAACAACGGAGTGCCGGTGCGAATGACGGTGCTAATTGAGCTCCCATTATCAGCAAGCACGATCATATTGTTCGTGGCATTGATGGCTGGACCCGTGAGTGAGCAGGGGAAGATGGTGTAGGTCATATCGTTTGAAATCGGACTGCCAGGATTGCCGAAAAACGTAGTTCCGAAGAAGTTTTGGCGGCTCTTCACGACGCTGTCTAAGAAGCCTTTATGCCCGACTTCGGAGTACATGCCGACATCTTTGTTGCGATTGGATCCTGGGCCAGCGAGTGTCGAACGTGTGATGGCAAAACTTTGATTGCCAAGCACAGCATCACCCATGGTATTGAGTGTTATCCCTGCAAATCCTGGAGCAGGATCACCCTTGGTGGCGAGGGTGACGAATCCAGGCGCTTGGGGCATTGGTTGAATGAGGTAGGCCACTCCGGCATCAGTTCCTAACATGTCGTCATCCATCGAGCCTACGAGTAGCCGATTGCCAGAGAGCGCTAGAGCGGAGTGTTGAACATTTGTGGCGAGGTCCTGCGGCGTGATTACAGCAAGTGTGGAGGATGATGAGACGTCGTGAACAATCAAACTCGTGCCCGCTGCGCCACCTTCTGCCGAGGCCACGAGGGTGGAGCCCTCCATTGCCATCAGACGTCCGAGCAAGCGGTTCGCACCCGGCGTGGGATCGACAGGCCGAACAGTCATGACCTTGTTGGAAAAACTAATGCCGTGAATTGAGCCGCCGTCCGAGTAGGCGATATCGTTCAGGGGGCAGGATGCCAAGATGTTGAAACCCGATCCGACGATGGACGGGGCAAAAGCGGTGCTGGAGGAGATGCCGCTGGGACTAACAGAAGTCTGGTAAGTGAAGCGATTGAAGAAATACAACTCATAAATCGAAGACACTACAATCTGATCGCCATAGGCGTAGAGTGCAGAACCCAGAAACGAAAAGGAAGGCGCAGAATCGTCCTTCAGGACGCCTGTGATGGTTGGATCATATAGGCCCTGCACCAGCACTTTGCCACGGCGGTTGAATGACTCGGGTGCTGTAACGAAAAGTAGGTCCCCGTGAATCGCGACACTTTGTCCAAAGTAGTCAAATGGATCAAAGCCACTGATCTTCCGCAATTGCTTGCCTGTGCCCACATCGAACAGATACGCCGCTCCGAGGCCAGAAGACATGCGACGATTGGCCCCAACCAAGAGGTATTTCCCTTGGATTGCAACGCTGGAACCAAATCCGTCACCGTCAACGCCATCCGTAGGCTTAATGGTCCGAACGAAGGCTCCGGTGGCCGCATTAAAAATATGAACAGCCCCAGGTGTCGGGTTGCCAAGATCATAAGCAGGCTCGCCGACGACCGCAAACGCACTCGACATTGCAACCGAAGCTCCAAATTGACGCTTCGCTAACGGAGACTGGCTGCGACTGGTGAGTTTGATGACCTTGGTGCCGGGCAGTGCAGCGTGAACGGGATTGGTCGAAGATGCTGCAAAAAGGAGCAGCAAAGAGGCGAAAGCACATTGGATCTTTTTCATGAATTCGTCGTGAGTGAGTCGTTGTGATTGAACTGACGGCACCATCATTCACGCGATCTACGCTTCATGAAATTGGACATAGGTGCTAGAACCTTCGTCCAATGAATGCGGTGACACCTCGAACTATTTGCGAGCTAGTATCCATGACTCTCGCATCATCCATAGGCTGCAACCTGCGGCTGCTGTACCGACCAGGGTGTAAACGCCCAGCGCCACATAGAATGTCACTGGCTCCTGCTCACGGTGTATCACGCGCCGCAGGGATGCTCTCTTGGTGGGGAGGTAGGTGTGATCTTTCTGAATGCCGCTGATCACAAGCCACCCCATCCCAAAGGCTAGTCCTCCGAATAAGCCGATGATAGCGATCATCGCGAGCCAGTTCTTCGCTGTTACCTTCTCGGCACGGTCGGGGGAAAATGGCGTACCTGCAGACCCCGTGATCGCTGACCCGGTCGTCCCTCCGTCCTCGTACTCGTAGTCCGGTTCCCGAAACTCGCTCTTGATCCGAGCCATGATCTCGTCGCGACGATGCCTTGCCCATGCAGGATAGCTTTGCCAACGCTCGGCAGAAGCAAAGTAGATCACGTGGTGGGCCCGGCCCAAGAGCATCTCGCCATCGATGTCGATGCGTTGCCACGTGCCCTTCATCTTCTCTTCGTAAAACATCATGTCACGTCCGCGATGCCCAACACGCCAGCCGCGCCGATCGTCGTTGGCCCCGTTTGCTGCAACCGATCTAGTCGGCACAGGCGACGCAACGCTTGGTTTCGGAATCGAAGGGCTCCGGGGAAATTCACTCCGCACCGCAGGTGTGATGAGTATTACCAACACACCCATACAAATGATCATGATGGGCAGGGAAGTGTCGTTTGGCCGAGAGCCGATGGTGGTGGTCTTCACCCCAGATGGGGAGACGGTAGTGGTGGTCGGCCGTGGTTCTTCGCTCAAGCGCGCCGCTTGAAAGAAGAGGACAACCCCAACCATGCCCATTGTAAAGTGCCAGGCCCAACGCCAACGTTTAAGCAATCCAAACCCTGCGACCACCAACGCAACTGGCCCTAGCACAAAGCAGCAAGAGTCCACCAATCCGGCATTCGCAGTACCGTAACTTCCCACCAGGAGCATGGCGGCAGTGATGAAACTGATGGGTAGCCCAAGACCACCCGCAAGCATCATCACCCATGCCAGTAGGGTGACGACGAGTGAACGACGATGATTTTCTGGAATGGGCGGAGGCATGGGCAGCTCAGGTTACAGCGTGATTTAGAGGGGGGCGGAAGTCCGCCGTCTGAGTAGGCGTAGCCCAACGAACAGGCACACAGATACAAAAGTGAAGCCCACACACATGGGCAACCAGAGCTGTTTCGCGGAATAGATCTTCGCAGTTTCAGGATGCGAGGACAGATAGATGATGGGATGCTCATCGCCGACTTTGGCCTCTGTGTTAAAAGTGGCTGCCGTTTTGATTTCAATCGGTTTGCCGTCCTCCGTGGTAAATTTGATGT
>CAZCAL010000168.1:3424-8953 GCA_964496625.1 uncultured Verrucomicrobiaceae bacterium
TGATGTGCATCTGGGTGAGGTCGCCTCCCCTGCTTACGGCGTGCTTGTGGCCAGAACTATCCTTCACCCACTTGGAGGACGTGCTAGTCTGGATAACCTCCACTCTTTCAACGACCCCTTTGGCATGCTGGCCAAACAGTGCGAGCGGGACTTCTTTCATGCACAAGGATGTTGCACCTAGGAGGGCGAGGGCGACGAGCCCGAGTCCGATCAGTTTCCAAAAGATGGCGGCTTGGCTTTTAGTTAGAGTCATAGGGATGGTTCGATTGCTGACTGATCTGGCTGAGACAGGGGTTTGGGCTTTTGATGTGTTTGCGAATCAAGGGGAACGCGATGCAACTGCTCTCCGTGAAGAACTCTGTGCCCATTAGTACTTGGTTTCTAAACGGGTAGAGACTGGCCGGACTCAAGCAGTTTGATGGTCATCAATCCACGATGGCGTTCGCATACCCAAGAATCATCAGTTAAGGTGGTTCCAGAAAACGCAGCGCTCCTCGGCGCTTCCTCGCGACTCTGCGAGGCTATCTGATCACACCTTTTGCGGACCGCGAGGGTGAACCACTGTGAGGACTTGGTTGCGGCGGGCGTGGCACGATACTCAATCCACCAGACATCGCACTCGTCTTGTTTCACCCACATGGCGCTGGCTAGACTGAGTGGCGGATGACCGGTAAGACGCTCAATCAACTCGGCGATAGGGGGCGAGGAATGATCGGTTGGGTCAAATGGCCAGAATAATTGAGCATCCTGCCGGTGCGATGCCCACTCCCGCAGTGAACGCTCACGCTGCTTCTCTCGCAGCCCTGCGATCACCAATAAGGTGACGAGGATAATGACAACGATGATGGCTTTGGTTAACATGAGGGGCTGGAGGGTTTCGGATTTGGCGAAGTCGTTTGTCATCATCCAACAACTAGGGACTGCTGGGAATTGGACGAAGGTTCTAGGACCTCCGTCCAATAATGCGGCCAACGACGAGCGAGGTCTCAAGGATCCGATTGACGACATTGGACTTTCGTCGGATACCGAACAGAATTTTGTTGAGCTAGTTTTTATTGATTGATGAACCTCTTCCTCCGCCTCTGCCTTTTTGTGCTTTTCTGCCTAAGCACGAATCACGCGTTCGGGCAGGAGGCTCCGTTGACCACGGTTGCCGAGGTGCTTCGTCTCCAACCCATGGATGCAATGGCAGGCAAGCCGAAGCTTGTGAGGTTGGCCGGAGTTGTTCTGGGCTTGAATGCTGCCAAGACCACCGTTTACTTTCATGACGGAACGGCGGGCATCGGCGTGCAATTGACGCCACAAATTGAACGCCCCAAACTTGGCGATGGCGTCGTGATTGAGGGGCGTGCGGTGCTCTATCGCGTTGCTGGCTTTTCACACACGCGGGTGCAGGCCACCTCATGCACAATCGACGGAAAGCCCAGTGTTCCGACAGCGGTGCAGATTGATATCGGCACGCTCAATGAGTTTTCACACTTTGATCAATGGGTCAGCCTTGAGGGCTACATCATGGACTGGAAGCACCGCAGTCCTACACTCACCGTTAGGGTAGTGGGTCCGAACGGGATGAGCACGGTGCTGGTGCAGGTAGAAAACGCATCGGAGATCCCTCCCAAACTCATCGGTGCCAAGGTCCGTCTGACGGGCGTCAATACGGGAGACCATTCAAGCCTCAATGCCATGGCGGTGACGGACCTTCGGTATCTCGACATACTGGAACCTGGTTATGGCGGTGTTTTTGAGGCACCGCTCGTTTCTCTTCCAGATGTGACAAGTCGCAAGGTGGAACTGGCAAAGCGTTTCCGCATCCAAGGCGTCGTGGCAGGAACCAGCGGGCGGTCCTTCGTTTATTTGCAGGGGACTGGTGGCGCAATGATTTGCCAGTTACTGAACCGTTCCGTCGATCATCGAGCAGGGGTAACCTACGCGGAGTCCGTACCGCAGCCGTCTCTATCTGAAGGAGATGAGGTCGATGTCGTCGGATCGGTGAGTGAGGAATCGGACTTGCTTACTTCAGGTATCGGGCTCACGAACTGCATCGCTCGAGTCACAGGCAAAGGGGCAATCCCAAAGCCGGTTCCTATCGACATTCACAGGCTGAGGAGTGTCCAGGAAACAGACCGTTGGGTCAGCCTCGAAGCCGTGGTGAATGCTTGGACAAAGAATGATGATTCAATGCACTTTAGCATCAGCGACGCCACAGGCTCGCTAGAGTTCGCGGTGCGCGAGTGGTCATCAGACCCTCCGCCCAAGGACCTGTTCGGTGCGCGTGTGAGATTTACTGGAATCGGTTTAAGTTTGGGGCAAAACGAGCAAGGTCCGCTGCTGGATGTGCCGAACGGGTCTTTCATGGAGATCATCAACCGAGGTGTCGCCGATCCCTTTGAGGCACCGCTGACCACGACGGCGGCAATCAAGGAGCGAACCGTGCCCGCAGTGGAGCGTATTCGGGTGAAAGGGGTGGTCGTCGGGATTGTCGATGACGCCCTGTATGTTCGCGATGGAATGGCCGCCATACACGTTCAGCTGGAGTCGCCATTGCAATCGAATCACAAATTGGAAGGTGCGTCTCTGAATGGAACCGTCATAGGAGATGAGGTGGAGATCGTTGGTTCCCCGCTACGCCCGGCCAAGGACGCTGATGTTGAGCCCTTTGATCTGGTCAATGCTCTGGTGCGTGTGACAGGGCATCAGGAGACGGTGGATCCAGTGGAGGCAACGCTGCCAGATCTTGCGACAGGTGCACACGACTCGGACGTGGTGCTTACGCGAGGTCGTCTCCTCTCAGAACAGCAGCTGCCGCAGGCTGATGGTGAATGGCGCTCCACGATGATCATCGAGTCTCGCGGCATTCGGTTGCCCGTAGTCTATGGTGGTCACACTCATGGTGCCTTTGACACACTCAAGATTGATGATGAAATCACCGTGAAGGCCTTGGTGAACCGAGCCACCTCTCGCCAACCGCAGAGCCTTTGGGTGGTGGCACCGAGTGATGTAAAGTCTCTCGGGATGTCCCCCGTGGTGCGTGCGCGTCAGCTTTGGCTTTGGGGAACTATTATCGCAGTGGCGTTTGCCCTGCTGGTGGGCTGGGTGCTGCAATTGCTCAGGAGCCAACGAATTCAGAAGGCAGCAGCACACGAACTTAAAGAAGCCGCAAAGTCCATCCGTGAGAGTGAACAACGGTGGAAGCTGCTGTTTGAGCAGAGCCCGCTCAGCGTTCAGGTGTTCGGTCCCGACGGGCAGACCATTCGATTCAATAACGCCTGGAGCAATCTCTTCCGCCTCAGCGATGAAGCCGGCTATGCATTCAATCCACTCAAAGACCCAGACCTCAATGCGTCGGGGGCAGTGAATCTTATCCGTCAGGCCTTTGAAGGTCATTCCGTTACGGTGCCGCCGGTGCCGTTCCCGGTGAACACGGACCCGCCAGAAATCCGCTGGATCGGTGCTGTCCTTTACCCGGTGAAGAACGAAGCGGGGGAACTCCTGGAGGTCGTGGCCGTCCACAACGATATCACCGAAAGGAAAAGGGCTGATGACGCGATGCAGTCCTTGAATCAAACCCTAGAGCTACGCGTTCAGGAGCGCACGGCGGAGCTTGAAGAAGCACGTGCTGAGATCGCAAAATCGCTCGACCAGGAGCGCGAACTTGGGGAACTAAAAAATCGCTTCGTTTCGATGGTCAGCCACGAGTTCCGCACACCCTTGGGAGTCACCATGTCTGCCGTGGAGATCATGCGGCACTACGACGAGAGGCTCCCTTCTGAGAAACGCCGCGAGCTCTGCAATGAGATTCACGAGGCGACCCGAGGAATGGCCGATCTAATGGAGCAAGTGCTCATCCTGGGGCGAGCGGAGGCTGGGCGTTTGGCATTCCGCCCCAAACTCATCGACTTCCACACGCTAAGTGCCAAGATCATCGAAGAGGCCTTGTCTGCCACTCATCGGAAGTGCCCAATCCACTACCGATCCATGGGGGATTTCAACGGGGCTTGCGGGGATGAATCTCTCCTGAGGCATATCATCGGAAATCTCATCAGCAATGCTGTGAAGTATTCCCCCGAAAACAGCGCAGTGGATGTCACTGCGAGACGTGATGGAGCCGATGTCATTTGTGAAGTCACTGATCGCGGCATCGGGATTCCTGAAGCAGATCAATCCAAACTTTTTGAGGCTTTTCACCGCTGCACCAACGTCGGCGATATTCCCGGCACAGGACTTGGGCTGGTGATCGTCAAACACTGTGTGGACCTTCATGGTGGAAAGATCGAGTTGCGCTCTGAAGTTGGCAAAGGTACCACCTTTGGCATTCGTCTGCCGTTATTTGCAGCAACCCCACCCCATATCCCCAAACTCCATGAAGAAGATCCTCATCATTGAAGACCAGGCATCCATGCGGAAAAATATCGCTTTTATTTTAGAGATGGAGGGCTTTAAGACCTGCTTGGCAGCCAATGGCAGAGAAGGCATCCAAATGGCCAAGGCAGAGAAGCCAGATCTGATCCTGTGCGATGTAATGATGCCTGAGGTGGATGGATTTGGCGTGCTGCAGGAGCTTCGCAAAGACTCGGTGTTTGCTACCACCCCCTTCATCTTCCTCAGTGCGAAGATTGATCACCAGGATATTCGGTCAGGCATGAATTTGGGGGCCGACGATTACTTGACGAAACCAGTCGTTCACGAAGACCTCATGGCGGCCGTGCGTTCACGCCTGGAAAGGGCTGTTGCCGTCAATCAGGTCATTGAGGACGCAGGCACGTTCTCCATCGATTTCGACAATCACGAACCGCTTATTGCTGCCTTCGGTCTCACGCCTCGGGAAGCCGAAGTGCTCTCCTGGGTCGCTCAGGGCAAGGGCAATGCCGACATCGGCACCCTGCTCAATATGACCGAGCGAACAGCGAAACAGCATGTCAGTTCATGTTTCCAAAAGATGGGAGTCGAGAATCGAAGTGCGGCCACCCTCATGGCCGTCGAAGTGCTGTCAGGGCAGCGTCGCTCCGTATGATTGAAGATCAGCGGACAATCCCATACTTTTGATCTCGCGGAGTGCACCTGTCGGCAGGTATGCCGGTAAGTCCGCTTTACGATTTTTTGGCGCGGGACTCCGGCGTAGCCTCCATGTCTTCCTCAAGTGCTCCAGCCTTCATCGCTGATTCGACTGCGCCGTAAAGGGCTGTCCAAGCTGATCGAACCTCTGGGGTAAATGCGTCACCGAGTGCCGCCGCAAGCGTGTCCAGCAAAGCCTGTCCCACAGTCGCATAGTGCTCGTCCATCACGCCATAACCTTTATGCCGAGCCCCCATAGCGCGTAGTTCCATGTCGAGTCCCAAAGGGCGTTCTAACATGGAGATTAGCACGCCCAGCATGTCGATGAGCTTTTGTGACTGCTCTTTAATGTCAGAGGTGAACAGAGATCGAAGCCCCGGATCAAGCTCAAAGAGCCGCCGGTAAAAAACCAGCGCCGCGACATGCTCGAGGCGTGACAGTTCGGCGAAGGATTTGCGAATGAGATGAACTTGATCT
>CAZCAL010000169.1:0-1735 GCA_964496625.1 uncultured Verrucomicrobiaceae bacterium
ATCTCAAACAGCTTCTCCCCTGCCTTCACATACTGCCCCTCATAGACACTTCGTTCGAGGATCGTCCCGGTCAGCGGAGAGAGGATCTCTGAGGTCAGTGCATCCGGCGATTTTTTGTCCAAGGCGATGATCTGCGCCTCTGATAGCCCCATCTGTTTGAGTCGCAGGCCAGTGCTAGACTTCAATTCACCCGTCAACTGCCGGTAGTCCCGCTCCGCCTGCAACAGTGCAGGGCTGTAAATCAGCGCCAAGGGCTCCCCTTTGGCAACCTCGGCACCAATATGATTGGCAAACAGCTTGTCAATACGACTATCGATGTAGGCACTCAGGACGCGATGCCGACGATCATCGTTGTCAATTACGCCGGCAACCCTCAATGTCTTTACCATCGGTCGCACCTTCACTTCCGCAGTCTCCACATGAAGAACCTGAACTTGATTCTGAGTCAGCGCCACGACATCGCCAGACGCCGTCGCGTCAAAGCCCTTCTCCCCCTCATAGACCGGCGTCAATTCCATCCCACAGATCGTGCACCGCCCTGGCTTGTCGCTCTTGATCCAGGGATGCATCGCACTTTGGTAAAACAGCACTTTTCTTGCATTCGACGCGTCTTTGGGTGGAGTTTCGTGATCCTGCACACCGCGCAAATACCAACCCATGACCAGCGCCACGACGATAAGTCCAAACGATAGTATTGATTTCATAGAGCTAGTTTTTGGGGGATTCAATGAGGCCGTCCACAAGCGCAGCGAGCGCATACGAGGCAGAGTTTTGTGCCGCAACGGCTCGCATTTGGGTTTGCCAAGCCGTCAGCAAAGAGCGGCGTGCCTCCAACACGTCGAGGAGGGAAGCAGCCGATGATACCCACGCGTTCTGAAGCGTTTCCACCGTCTTCACTGACTTCGGTAGTACTTCCTTCGCGTAAGCTTTCACAAGTTGCCGATTGTTCTCCTGGTCAGTGAGGTGCGCTGACAGCGTCGTATAGAGTGCGATCTGCTGAGCAGCCAGATCACTGGCAGCTGCCTGCTTCGACTTCTCAGCGACCTCGATTTGCGCCGAATAATAGCTGCGATTGAGCCAGGGTAAGCTCATTTTCAACGAGACCATCGTCTCCCGAAACGCCCCGCCAGAGTAGGATCGTGTATCGACACCGACCGAGAACATCGGTCGCTTCATCTCGTGAGCCACGTCTGCACCAGCAGTCGCTCCCTCAAGTCGCTTCCGCAATGAGTCGAGCTGTGGATTGTGCCTCACCAGCCTATCTCGGAGGGCCCCAACCGCAGCGGGCTCTTCCGACTCTGGAGCTAGGCTCAATCGATGCCAAGGAGACTCTGGCACCCGTCCCAGCATGAGATTTAGTGTCAACGCATACTGCCCCCGCTGACGGCGCAGCGATGCCAACACTTGCTCACGAACCGCACGCTCACTTTCGAGACGCAGTGACTCCGCCGCTGACCCATTTACGTCTTTCGCTCGCTGTTGCGCAAGATTGACGATGGTGTCCAGCCAGCCCAAATCCTCCTCCTGAAGGCGGATCAACTCATCTGCCAAGGCCAATTCCAGCAAGGCCTGTGCGACGGAAAGCCCGAGTTCATTCGCAACTTCACGTCGCATGGACTCCAGTGATTTCGCTCCGGCTTCGGCGTGGCGCTTTTCGGCCTCATAGAGTCGCTGCCGTGGCAACTTCTGTGCAATCCCAACCACAATATCGCCTCTTTGTTCGCGCATCATCCGC
>CAZCAL010000169.1:1745-5023 GCA_964496625.1 uncultured Verrucomicrobiaceae bacterium
CGCTCTGCGGCCATGCCTCCGATGCCCAATTGAGGATCATCCCACAACCGCACGGCACCGACGCCTGCGATCGCTCCCTCCGCGCGTGCAGATGCAGCAGCCATCAGCGGATGACTTCGCACTGCCTCCCGGATGAGGCGCTGAATCATTGAAGGCGAGGTGGCTTCAGCAGGGTCGGCGCGCACTCCCGCTGAGATGGATACCAGTACCCATATCGACACTAATTTTTGTACAGTCATAATCTTTGAGTCGTTGACGGTTAACAAACCGGAATCCCAACAGCCTTCCGATCCGTCAGAGGATCGGGACATCTGGGCACAATGCGTCTGTCAAAGACGCCGACTCACATCAGATAAGCACAAAACAGGACTGGCAGTCGCACATGAGCGATCGCAGCCTGGCCGAGAACATCCCCTTGAGGAAGCAATGCAAGGAGCGGTCTGGACCGCTCCAGCAAGTCCACGCCAATCTCACCCTCATCACTCCAGGTCAGCACCGGTAGATGATCACTCCGCGTACCTGAGAAAGGTAAAGCAGGAGAAGGCTGCCCAGGTGTCTGCGGCGTCTCTACACAATGGCAGCCACCCTCTTCCGCATCCGTTTGCCAAGCACAGCACGCCATTTTGCAGAACTGAGGCTCCGCATCTACCACGGATAGCTGCATCGGCCAAAGCTGCCCGAGCAGAATCACGAATAGGAAGATGAAGCGAAGGAACCACATTGTCTTTTCAGCTACCAGTTACGACGCTCATCATAACTGCGTTATTCCAAAGTTTCAATCGACCTATTTTGTATCCCTGCGGCGTAGACCCTTCATTGCGGACGAGGAGGAATACGCTCTTTTTTGCGATGACTCAGCCTACTTTGAATGCCGCTTCTGTCAGCCAAACAAAAAGTGATCATGGCAGGACAGGATCGGCATGACAATCTCACAAGCCCTATCAACCGCGTCGAACCGCCGCTTTTGGCCACATTCCACAAGCCTATTTGCAATTTTCAGAGGCACCGCTGAAAAAAACTGACGCATTTCTCCATTCATGAATGCGCATCTTTGTGGACAAGGAAGCGCCCCTGTGACAGGATCGGCGAGATTTTTCTGCGGTGAACGTAGATGTTGACCGATGATTTGATCCACTGCGACTGACACCCCTCTGTGACTCCCGCCGTAACGATTACCTGTTCTAAAGCCGATCTGACCCCTGAGTTCAGGGATCAGTACGTTGCTACTTACCGCCAGATGTTGTCTTCCAGGGTTCTGGAAGAAAAACTGGGCAGCCTCTACCGCGCTGGTGGTCGCATCGTGGGCGGAGTCTATTTGGGCAAAGGTCAAGAGGCCTTCAGTGCGGCGGTAGGGATGCAACTTCGACGCGGCCAAGACGTTTATGCTCCTTTAATTCGCGATCAAGCGGGTCGGATGGCCTTTGGAGAGCCTATCACTGACGCTCTGCGCACCTACATGGGGGCAGCCACCGGTCCGATGCGCGGGCGCGATGGCAATATCCACCGTGGGCGGCCTCAAGAGGGAGAAATGGCAATGATCAGCCACCTCGGAGCCATGGTTTCTGTCGTGGCGGGTGCCCTTTTTGCCAAACGCCTGCGGGGCGAGATGGCAGACGCCGTCGGTGCCACCAGCATCGGCGATGGTGCCACTTCCACAGGGGCATTCCACGAGGCCATCAATTTGGCTGCGGTCGAAAAACTACCGCTCATCATCAGTGTCGCGAACAACCAGTTCGCCTACTCAACCTCCAATGATCGTCAGTTTGCCTGCGAAGATCTCATTCATCGCGCACGCGGCTATGGGGTGCAGGGATGGAAAGTCGATGCGACAGATCTGGCGGCTTGCCTCAAGGTCGCGCGTGCAGCAGTCGCCTCGGCGCGATCAGGTGGCGGCCCGCAACTGATTGTCGGCACATTGCTCCGCCTCGTTGGGCATGGAGAGCACGATGACTCCTCTGACATCCCAGATGAGGTCAAATTCTCCAAAGTCGGCCAAGACTGTCTCCTAGTGGCCGAAAAATTTATGATCGCTGAAGGCTGGGCGACCAAGGCGGAGATTACATCTTGGCTCAAAGAAGCCAGACTCACCGTCGATCAAGCCGTGTCTCAGGTCAGCAAAGAACCCATCCCCGATCCCTATCGCGAATCATGGCAGGCCTTGTCTTCCAGCGAACTCGTGGAAAGCTGGCAACTATGAGCGTCACTTACCTGGAAGCCATCCGCGAAGCCCAGTTTGAAGCACTTCGGTCCAATCCGAATGTGTTCATCTATGGGCAGGACATTGGACAATTCGGTGGCGCATTCAAAGCCACCAAGGGCCTCGCCAGGGAGTTTCCCGGTCGAGTGCTGGATGCACCCATTAGTGAGGACGCCATGGTCGGCATGGCCGTGGGTGCAGCCATCGGCGGTGCTCGTCCGATTGTGGAGATGCAATTCGCCGATTTCTCGTCGGTGGGATTCAATCAGATCGTCAATCAAGCAGCGACTCTTTACTGGCGGACAAATACCCCCTGCCCCATCACGATCCGCCTTCCCAGCGGTGGAACAGCCGGGAGCGGTCCTTTTCACAGCCAGTCCATGGAGTCCATCTATGCGCACTACCCTGGACTGGTGATCCTGACACCCGCAACCGTCGAGGATGCCTACTGGATGCTGTTGGACAGTGTGACGCTGGATGACCCCGTCATCTTTTGTGAGCACAAATTTCTCTACTACCACCTGAAGGCAGAGTCTTTTGGCGAGCGCTCTCTACCCATCGGTAAGGCCCGTATCGCCCGACCCGGTCGCCATGCTACCGTCGTGGCCTACTCCGCGATGGTGCATGAGGCATTGCGCGCTGCGGACGAACTCCAGCTCGATGGATACCAGATCGAAGTCGTCGATCTACGCTCAGTGAAGCCCATGGATACAGATACGATTTTGGGCTCAGTGGCCCGCACGGGTCGGCTTCTGGTGGTTGGGGAATCCTTTCCATGGGGAGGGGTCACTGCCGAGGTGATCGCACGGGTCAGTTCTGAGGCCTTCCACATGCTGGATGCCCCGCCGATGAGGCTGAACTCCAAAGATACACCCATCCCCTATCACCCCAATTTGTGGAAAGCCCACCGTCCGACCGTGGGCTCCATCTGCGATGCCCTTCGCCGACTCTTGCGTTTCTGAGCCTTGCCGTTCAAAGTCTGCCATGCCCACCATTCCCATTTTGATGCCCCAACTCGGCGAGTCCATCGCTGAGGCGACCGTGGTCCGCATCCTCATTCAGCCTGGACAGATGGTCGAGG
>CAZCAL010000169.1:5033-8952 GCA_964496625.1 uncultured Verrucomicrobiaceae bacterium
CAGTCGGCGGGTTGGTCGATGCTGAAGGTGACGGTCGAGGCCGGAGCGGACATCTTTGAGGTCGAAACCAACAAGGCCACCATGGCGGTCGCTGCACCATGTGCAGGGCTTGTGGATCAAGTCTTGGCCTCACCCAACGAATCTTACGCCGTAGGTGCAGCCTTGGGCTCACTTCAGGTAAGTGACGAAGATGCCCAGTCGCTAGGCTTTCAAAACGATCCCAAAGCACCCATCGATATCAAGCAGGCCGCCAATACGGACTCAGTGCACTTTCAATTTAGCGATGAAGATGCCATCCATGACGTTCAGCCAAAGGTAGAACCAATCGTCGGTGGTCTTCCCGTGCCTGCGGGAGCCACGGGTGCCAGCTTCATCTCGCCCCGGATGCGCGCCCGCATGTTGGAGCTGGGAATCAACTCTTCTGACCTCGCAGGTGTTGCGGGGACAGGCGCTGGCGGTCGAGTGACCGTTGATGACTTTGAGACTTTCCTGCGCACGATTGAGCAGCACCGAATGACCCCGGCGTCGCCAATGCGCATCGCCGTCGCAGACTCCATGCGCCGCAGTTGGAGCCGCCCACTCGCCACCGTAGGTAGCCCCGTCGTCCTCGACGCCATTCTGGCCCATCGCAAGAAGGCAGATCCAAAACCCGGTCCTGCCCTTTATGCGATCCGAGCCTTGGCCTTAGCCCTGGCGGAAAACACAGCGGTAGCGGGTCGCCTGATTGGCAGTCGCATCGTTCACCCGCGCGCCATTGACATCGGCTTCGCGGTGGAAGTGGATGACGGCGTGTTAGTTCCCGTTTTGCGCGAAGTGGATAAAACCCCTCTCGCAACCATGGTGAAGACATACAATACCCTGGTTGAACAGGCCCGTGCCCGCCGCTTACCAAGCGATGTGAACCGTCCAGGCATCGCGACCGTCACCAATTTTGGCACTTTCGGCATCGTCTGGGCCACGCCTATCCCGCTACCAGAGCAGAACCTTGTGCTCGGGCTCGGTGCAGGCATCAAGACCCCGCATTGGAGCGCTGAGGTCAATCAATTCATCCCTCTAATGATGGCGGAGTTGACGCTGAGCTTTGACCATCGCATTCTCGATGGTGGTGGTGCGGGTCGTTTGCTGTCACGAGTTGCGGAGCTCCTCCAGAGCCCAGAAAAGCTCTAAATTTCCACGAATTGACTTCGTTGAGGAATTCGCAAAGTCCCCACTTCGATTTCATGCTATGATGCGCAATAACGGCAGTGCTTTCCTTCGCCGAATCGGCTTAGTGTGGCATCCGCCCCTGCCGCAAACGACGCATGCCTGCCAACAAAAAATCAAAGCCTAAATCGAAACCAGAACCGCACAAGACAGAGCGGTCGCACGACATTCTCCAGCAATCGCGGCGCAGCCCGATCAATGCCATCTTCAAGCCCCGCAGCGTTGCTTTGATTGGTGCCAGCGAGACTGAACGCAGTGTGGGTGCTGCTCTCGCCAAAAATCTGCTCTCGTTTGGCGGGCCGGTGTTTTTTGTGAACCCCTTTCAATCCACGGTGCTCGGTCGGGAGGCCTTCAAATCCATCGCAGAAGTTCCGGCCAAGGTGGAGCTTGCGATCATCGCTACCCCTGCGAAGACAGTGCCCAGTATCATCCGCCATTGCGTGGACGCTGGCGTGACGGCCGCCATCATCATCTCTGCCGGGTTCAAAGAAGTAGGCGAAGAAGGTGCTGCCCTAGAGCAAGAGATACTCAAAGAGGCAGCACGCGGAAACCTGCGGATTGTCGGTCCAAATTGCCTCGGCGTCATGTCTCCGCACCTGAAGCTGAACGCCACTTTTGCCTCCCATGATGCCCAACCGGGTAGCGTCGCCTTCATCAGCCAGAGCGGTGCCCTGTGCACTGCGATTCTGGATTGGAGCCGCCGTGAGAGAGTGGGCTTCAGCGCCTTCGTGTCCATTGGCTCCATGGCGGACGTGGGATGGGGAGACCTGATCGACTGGTTAGGAGATGATCCTCTGACGAAGAGTATCCTCATTTACATGGAGTCCATCGGCGATCCCCGCGCCTTTTTATCTGCCGCCAGAGAAGTGGCGCAGACGAAGCCCATCATCGTGATCAAGGTCGGCCACACCGAGGCCGCGTCCAAGGCTGCGGCCTCCCACACCGGCGCGTTAACTGGCAGCGACGCAGTGCTAGAAGCCGCGTTCAGACGCGCCGGAGTGTTGCGCGTCTCGACCATCGGTGAATTGTTCGACATGGCTGAAGTGCTTGGAAAACAACCCCGGCCAAAGGGGCCACGCCTCGCCATTGTGACCAACGCAGGTGGACCAGGCGCTCTCGCCACTGACTTACTGGTGACGAGCGGTGGAACCTTGGCAACCCTGTCAGACTCCGCACTTTCCAAGCTAAATGCCGCACTGCCGCCGCAGTGGAGCCATGGCAACCCCATCGACGTCCTGGGAGATGCTGGTGCCGACCGCTACGCCGCAGCGCTCGATGCGGCGATGAAGGATGATGAATCTGACGGGACGCTGGTGGTGCTGACACCACAATCCATGACCGACCCCACGGCGACCGCCACCGCCGTCGTGGAGGCGGCACAAAGCTCCGTGAAACCGGTGCTAACGAGTTGGATGGGCGGAGCCGATGTCGATGAAGGTCGGCGCATTCTGAACGAGGCAAGAATCCCCACGTTCGATTATCCAGACACGGCGGCACGTTCGTTTGTCCTCATGTGGCGCCACGGAGAAATCCTCCGCTCGCTGTATGAGACGCCCGCGTTAGGGGTCGGCAGCCTGGAGAGCCGTGTGCGCCGTAGCACCGCGATGCATTTGATCAATGCCGCAAGAGATGCTGGCCGCACCCTATTATCGAAAGCAGACTGCAATCGTGTACTGGATGCCTATGACATCCCGCGCCTGCCCGTCCGCACAGCAACGACAGCAGATGATGCCGTGAAGTTTGCTCACGAAATCGGATTCCCCGTCGTTTTGAAACTACACTCCGAGACAATCACGCATAAAACGGAAGTCGGGGGAGTGAAGCTTGACCTCAAAAGCGATGCTGACGTGCTTCAGGCATTTGATGCGATCCGAAAATCCGTCGGACCCAGCGATTTTCTTGGCGTCACCATTGAGCCCATGGTCTCGCGCACGGATGGTTACGAACTTATTCTCGGCAGCAACCAGGATGAACAATTTGGCCCCGTGCTACTCTTTGGTGCGGGCGGACAATTGGTCGAAGTCTTTAAAGATCACGCACTCGGCCTGCCTCCGCTCACTGCAACGCTCGCCCGCCGATTGATTGAGCGCACTCGGATCGCTGCGGCGCTGCATGGCGTTCGAGGTCGTGAGCCGATTGACATTGCCGCGCTCGAACAACTCATGGTGCGGTTTAGTGAATTGGTCATCGAACAGCCGCGCATCAAAGAGATCGATATCAATCCACTATTGGCAACGCCACAGGGTTTCCTCGCTCTCGATATCCGCATGATCCTCCATGGATCGGAAGTTTCAGACGCGGATCTGCCGAAGCCAGTGATTCGTCCCTACCCAGTGCAACTTGTCAGCAATTGGAAGCTGCGTGATGGGTCCAGCGTCATCATCCGCCCGATCCGCCCTGAAGATGAGCCCATGATCAAGGCCTTCCACTACACCCTCTCAGAGCGCAGCGTCTATTATCGTTACTTCAACGCCTTCAACCTCGATCAGCGCATCGCCCATGATCGCTTGGCTCGCATTTGCTTTATCGACTACGATCGCGAAATGGCTCTTGTTGTAGAACGCAACGGTGACGACGGCGAGCCTGAAATCATTGCAGTGGGTCGCCTCAGCAGACTTCACGGCGTCAAGGCAGCGGAATTCTCCATGACGATCAGCGATGCTTGGCAACGGCATGGTCTTGGGAAAGAGCTGCTGCAACGTCTGGTCGAAATCGG
>CAZCAL010000170.1:0-8928 GCA_964496625.1 uncultured Verrucomicrobiaceae bacterium
ATGATGGCAGCGGCGTGGGATCGACGAACCATCCTTGGGGGATCGTGCGGCGGAGCAGGCCCCAGTGCTCTGTGGACAGCGCCTCTTTCCAGTAATCGGCCAGCTGTGGATTCCAGAACAGCACTAGCCACAGCTTCTCCTCCAGGAATGCTTTCAGGGGTGGTGAAAAGGTTATTTCTCCCGCATGCGCCAGTTCGAGCAGTGGCTCGATGTTCTCGATATTCGGGAGGTCGAAGAGTTCGAAGAATCGATAGAGAGATCGTCCAGGGAGGCTCCTAGAATCTAGGTTCCACGGGTTCAAGACACTCCGGCCATCGTTGAGCTGTTGAGCGATCCACTCCATCTCCGGCTGGTAGTCAGCAGATTCACGGGAGATGAGAATGTCCTCTCCAGGGAAAGCGTTGCGTAGTCCGCGCAACATGCCGTCCGTCCCTCCGATGACGCGATCCCCCAGAGCTGCATACGTTTGGTTCAACCAAGCCGTCAGGCCGATGCCACCAGGGATGGAGTCCAATTCCGTGATGCACACGCCATCCTCAGTGAACACGAGATCCGGCCGGATCACGCGGGGGAGGGCATCGCGCCATCTTGGATCGCGACCCAGATCAATGACGCGTTGGGGTTTACCGCGATCTAGCCACTCCGCCACCCAGGGATAGGAGGTGCCTGCTGCTGACAAGAAGTAAAGCTCGTTCGATGCACGCTGAAAGGCCCGAAGGGCGGGACCTAGCTGTTGGATCAATGTGACGATATCGCTAGGCAGCGAGAACGGACGATCAGAGAGCATCCACTCCTTATCACGAAACATTCCCTGCTGCGGAAAGGCAGCGCGGATATGCTGGATGCGTTCGACGGTGTTCATGGCGCGGTCCCTTTAATCCAGCAGTTCAAAAACGCCAAACGCAGTGGGCACGTGAAAATCTGGCCGCTCTGTTTTTGGATCAATCCACGTCATCCAGCCTGGACGGGCGCTGCCATCGGCCTCATGGGAAAATTCACCGCGAAACACCCCAGCAAAAAACTCTCTGGCGGCTGGCTTCATAACATCAAGCTCGCGCAAAGTCGCTAACGGCAGGTGGCCTTCGACGCGATAGGTCTTACCGCAGATTGATGCAGAAAGCGTAAGCCCTGGGCAGGTCCAGCCGCGCTCAAACTGCCGATAGTGGGTGGCGCGATAGTCCAGAAGATCGCCATTTGGGCTCATCTCCAGGCAGTAGTAGGGGCTCAGTTGCAGATCGGGTGCCAAAAAAATCTCCACCCGGTCGGAGACCAGCACGCGGTCGAGTGCCGTTTCACCTGAGCCGAGGACGATGTCTTCATCGTCACAATCGAAGCAGAAGTGTAATGATTGATCGTCCCAGAGGGCACGAAACTCTGTGCGCGGGGGTGGCGTGTGCTCCCAGGGGAAGGTGAAGTTTGCCAGGCAAGCAGCATGTTGCCAATCCGGCGGTGCAGTGTTGGCAGTGCGGTGGACTTGGTAGCGGGGGAGACTCATTCAGAGCTCACGCTAAAGTTGGGCTGGCGGGGAGGCAAGGTTTTCGAGCGAACAGGATCAGGTCTTCATTCCACGACGAGGGCAGAACTTTCTTGAATACGGGCGTTTATTCTGTCTCAATCTAGAGTTCCGTCCTGCCACGCGCCGATGCCTTATTCCCCCCACGAAGACGAAGAAGACTTCAGCTTTCTGCCCACCGTTGATTCAGTGGGGCAGGAGGGCCTGGACAAGGCGGCGCTATGGCGGCGCTACAAAAAGGGAGGTCCAAACGCCCAAACGCCGCCACCTTTGCCGCAGGCTCCGCCGCCTGAAGAAGAGCCGCAACCGCAATACATCGCAGAGACGGAGCCACTCCACACGCCTGAGGAGACCTGGGCGGAGGAGCAGCTGGTGCAATCGCATCATCTTGAAGTCGATCCGCCGCTGCATCTGGAGCACGGACACTCCCACGCTTCGGAGTGGGCAGAGGAAACCTTCCGCATGCTCGAAGAGGAGCAGCAGTCTGAGGCACAGCCGGTGCCACTGCCAGCCGCGCCAGTAAAGCGCAGCACCCCTCCAGTGAGCCTGCGTCAGGCGGCCCCGGTAGTCAAGATCACCAGGATGGCACCTGCCGCAGAGAGTGAGTTTTTGGAGGAATCACCCTCCACGGCCCAGCCCGCACAGCCTCCACCGCTGCCGACGGATGAAGAGGTACCGGAGGTCCCTGCAGACAATTCCGATGACATACGCGGTGCCTGGAAGCGGGCGGCAATCATCGCAGCGCTGGCGCACCTATTCGTTGCCGCTGTGCTCCTGCTGATCAAGGTCGTGCCCATGAACATCCTGCGTCCCGAGATCGTGGCGGTAGCGGGGGTCGAAGAACAGGAAACGCCTGCCTGGCAGCGGGTGACTTCACAGCCACAAACGTCTGCCGCGCCATCGATGGTGGCACCCATCGTGGCGAGTGGCGCGAGTTCAGTGGCGATGCCCCAGGTGGACTTCAGCCCCAGTGCCAGCGAGCTGAATCTTGGCAGCTCGTTTGGGAGTTTCGGTGCCGGCACCGCAGGCGGTGCGGGTGGCTCCGTCTCCTTCATGGGGAACAAAGCCAGTGGAAAGCACATCGTCTTTGTCGTCGATGTCTCCGGCTCCATGTCTGGCACGAGCAAAACTGCATCAGGCGAATACATCTCCCGGTTTGATCTACTGAAGAAGGAGCTGATCAAGAGCATCAGCCAACTGAAGAGCGGCACTGCCTACGAGATTCTGTATTTTTCCGATTTCGCTTGGCCGCATGACGAGGTGGATACCAATGACTTCGCCGCCCTCACCAAATATGAGTGGAAGATTCGGCCTGGACAGACTGGAGTCCGCATTCCGCAGTGGAAGTATCTTGTGGCCGGGCCGGACACGATTCGGCGGAGCCGGAAGATTATCGAAGACTCAAACAATCCCGGCGGCACCAACTGGGGCAGCGGCCTCTTGATGGCGCTGAATGGGAACCCCAGGCCAGACGTGATCTTTTTCATGACGGACGGCAATAAATCCGATGCACTCACCTGGGTGCAGGAGGTCACCAACGCCAACTCGCGTGGGAAGCGTGCCGTCATCCACACCACCGCGATGATGGAGCCTGATGCAGCAGATGATCTGGCCGATCTCGCCGCACGCAATCGCGGTAAGTTTACCGTGGTCCTCGCGAACGGTCAGGTGATGCAGGGGGCAGATTTTTTCAAACGTCGCGACGGCTGATTTGGCGGGGCCTCCGGTGGCAGCGTCGGTGTGGCATTCGAAATCAGATGCTTGCACTGAATCCGAAGTGAGGCATCGTGAAGGCTGTGATCCGGCTTGCCAAAATCCTACTCGTGACCGCGCTGATGGTTTCCATCGGCGCGCACTGGGCTGTGATCCAAGGCGCAGCTTGGTTGAGCATGGCGGTGACTTACTCGGCAGAGTCGGGTTCCGTCATGGATGGTCTGGAGATGACTTTTGATGGCATGCATCCTTGCGCCATGTGTAAAGTCGTCCAGGAAGGCACGCAGGAGCAGAAGAAGCAGGATGACTCCCAAAAGCAGGACAGTCTCCAGAAGCTCCATCTTCAAATCGTCACCGCGCCGACAATTTTTCCCCCCACACCTGAGCGTAGCCCTCACCTCGTGCTGAAGCAGCGCGCCATGGTGCTGGCAAGGGAGGCACACACGCCCCCACCCAGGTCCGGCATCGCCTGAGGCCTGTCACTATTAGAGGGGCATCGTGCCACCATCGCATCGTAATGCGCTGGCGCGATTTGCGGATGAACCTGCGGCATACGTCGTGCGGCATCACACTCTGAACATCGGACAGGATCTCGGGCAAGCCCCGCGCAGTCACTGCGCACCACGCAGGCCGCATACCGACCTGCTGCTTACCTGAACCCTTGTCTCGAATTGTTCTATGAAACACCTATCTCTCTATTGTATCGCTCTCCTTACAGTCTCGGCCGTGCGGCTGCCTGCGCAGGATGCCAATGCCCGCATGGATGCCGGCAAGCAGGTCTATATGACTGTTTGTTTTGCCTGCCATCAGCCCACCGGCATGGGGCTACCCAATATGTTCCCTCCGCTGGCTGCATCTGACTGGGTCAATGTGCCCAAGCCAGATCGTATGATCCGCATGGTGCTGCATGGCTTCATGGGCCCCATCACCTTGAATGGGAAACCCTTTAACACGCCCGCGCCATTGATGCCACCGCAAGGTGCCGCGCTGAATGATCAGCAGATCGCGGACGTGCTCACCTTTGTGCGCGCCTCCTTTGGCAACACGGCGGGTGCCGTCACGCCGGACGAAGTGAAGGCGATTCGCACAGCAGAAGCAGCCCGCACCGCCATGTGGACGGAGGCTGAGCTGCAAAAAATTCCGGTCCACTAGGGTCAGCGGGTCGGAACCCCGGTTGGGGCCGCTGGTCGGACACTTACGTCCGGCCAGCGGTAGCCGACAAAGATCTCCTTCTTTACGCCACTTATGAAACCATGCCTCCTCCTATTCCTCTATGCCGCAGTGCTGCTAAGCCTTGCGGTATCCACTCACGCCCAATCAACGTTTGCTGGATTTGAGGCTCGGCAGGTGCATCCGGTGGCATTGACGCCGAATGGCACTCGACTCATCGCGGTGCATTCCGAGGCAGCGACGGTTTCAGTTTTTGATGTCAGTAACGCCGCCATTGCACCTGTTCGTGTAAGGCAGATCGCCGTGGGCTTGGAACCAGTCTCCGTGCGGGCGCGCACGGATGATGAGATTTGGGTCGTAAATGAATTGTCGGACAGCATCTCCATCATCTCCCTTTCTGCGGGCACCGTGGTGGAGACATTGGACGCCGTCGATGAGCCTGCGGACGTCGTCTTCGCCAACGGAAAAGCTTTCATCACTTGTGCACGCAACAACACTTTGCAGGTGCGGGATGCGAGCACACGCGCCGTGCTGGCCAACGTCCCTCTCAGCGGTCTCTATCCTCGCGCGCTAACCGCCAATGCAGACGGGAGCAAAGTCTATGTGGCGTTTCAACTATCAGGAAATCAGACCACCATCCTGCGCCATCAAGACGCGCCCACGCCGCCCACGCCCAGCAATACTAGCCTGCCAGCCGCACCGCAAACAGCGCTCATCGTAGCTGCGGACGATCCGCGCATCAACCGCACCGTGTTGGATCATGATGTGGCGGAGGTCGATACCACCAGCCACGTCATCACCCGATACCTCAGCGAAACAGGCACCAATCTCTTTGATCTCGCCGTGCGCCCTGGCACGCAGGACTTGTGGATCACCAATACAGAAGCTCTGAATCTGGTGCGCTTTGAGCCCGTCCTGCGGGGTCATTTTGTCGATAGCCGCGTGGCAAAAGTGGACTTAACAACTACGGCGGTGACTCACACCGATCTTCATGCGGGCACCGACTACAACATCCTGCCAAATCCCGCCGCTCAGGCCACAGCGCTGGCACAGCCGATGGGAATGGTATTTTCCGCGACGGGAAACACGCTGTGGTTCACGGCTTATGCCTCGGATCGTGTAGCAAGAATGGATGCAGCGACGGGTGATATCACGGCCCGCATCGATGTGCGGACCGGCAGTGATGTCTCTTCCAGCGCCATGCGTGGCCCGCGCGGCCTGGCTTTGGATGAGGCCAATCAGCGACTCTTTGTCCTGAATAAACTCTCAGGCACTCTCAGCGTCATCGCTACGGACACGGACACGATTCTGCATGAAATTTCTCTCAGCGATCACGAGCCCCTGCCGCCTCAGGTCAAAGCAGGGCGCGGCTACCTCTTCGACGCGCGGCTAAGCGGCAATGGCACCGTGTCCTGTGGGGTATGCCACTTGGATGCAGATCGCGATGGTCTGGCTTGGGATCTGGGTGATCCAGGCGGGCAAATGCAGACCGTCCTCGGGGCCAATCTTTCCGTCCATGATCTGACCCCGCGCTCACGCGTCATGCACCCCATGAAGGGGCCTATGGTCACGCAGACCTTGCGTGGTATGGCCGGTGCTGCACCGTTTCATTGGCGGGGTGACAAGGCACGCCTGCAAGACTTCAACCCCACCTTCAGCAAGCTGATGGGGGGCAGCCAAATCGATGCGGAGGACATGGATGCGCTCGTGGCCTACCTGGAGACGCTGCGCCATCACCCGAATCCGAACCGCAATCTGGACCGCAGCCTTCCCACCAGTTTTGGCAATGGCAATCCGGTCAGTGGGCGGAACATGTTCAATGATCACCTCAAATCGCACTGCATCACCTGCCACGCCCTCCCCACGGGGTCGGACAACAACATTGATCTGCAACAAGAAGTTGGCTCCACCCAGCCATTGAAGACACCGCAACTGCGGACGACCTACCAGCGCCTCTTCTTCTCGCCAAACACGGGCAGCACTTCCATCACGGGCTTTGGATTGCTGCATGATGGCACTGGTGGTGAAAATTTTCTGCCAACGGTGCACCCCTATGTTTTGGACAATCTGAACACCCAACAGGAGTTCAACGACGTGGCGTCCTTTGTCCTATGTTTTGATACGGGCACCGCTCCAGTAGTGGGTTTTAGCGTCACCCTGACTTCGTTGAATAGCGCAGATTCGCAGGTGCTGGCAGATATGGCTACGCTGGAAGCCCGGGCCTCTGCGGCGGATTGTGATTTGGTCGTGCGCGGCGTGGTTAGCGGTATGGCGCGGAATTATCTCTTCAACAAAACCAGCCAAACTTATCGGGCAGATCGTGCTGCTGAAGGCAGTATCACTCGGGCAGCCCTTCTGGCAGGTCTGACCGCCACGGATGCCGTCACCTTCCTCGGTGTCATGCCAGGTGATGGACAGAGATTGGGCGGCGACGTGGATCTGGACACGGTGCTGGATGGTGATGACGCGGATAACCTGAGCTACGATGGTGCGCCGAAGATCGTCACCGACTTGGCGGACCGCGTAGCAGCACCTGGCTCTGCGGTCACATTGGCGGTGGAGATTCAAGGGGGCGATCTGGCTTATCAGTGGTTCAAAAACGGCCAACTACTGGAAGGAGAAATTGGCAGCACATTGCACTTTCTCAATGTCTCAACTGGCAACGCAGGCACCTATCATGTCACGGCTGAAAACACTCTCGGTGATGTGACCAGCAGGCACGCCACGTTGCAAGTGTATCCTCCGCCGCTCATCACCGTGCAGCCAACGGGGCGCAAGGTGAACCAAGGACAGACTGCCAGCTTCTCTGTCACGGGCACTGGCACCACCTTGAGCTATCAATGGCTGCGCGGCGGCAGTCCGGTGACAGGTGCTACGTCACGCACCTTGAATCTACCAGACGCGCAGGGCTCCGACATCGGCACTTACTCCGTGATCGTTAGCAATGGCGCAGGCTCCGTGACCAGCAGTGAAGTGGCGCTGGAGGTGGTATTGAAGCCCATAGTTCTGCCGCTGTTACTGCCAGATGCCATCGTTGGTCAGGACTACACGCACACGCTGCAAGCGCTGAACAATCCCACGCGCTTCAGTGTCAGTGGTCTGCCTCGTGGCTTGGTGGTCAATGCGCTCACGGGTGTCATTAGTGGTCGGCCGACCGTCGGCGGTCCGCTTTTTACGGTGAAAGTGACTGCGAGTAACAGCGCTGGGTCGAGCGGGGCAGCTGTGACGGACGGGATGGCGGTGCTGCCCTTTCCCGGGGATGCGATTGGCACGTTCCAGGGTTCCATCCCGCGCGAGACGACGCTGAATGCAGACCTCGGAGGTTTATTCGTCGCCACGGTTGGCGGCAGTGGACTGTGCAGCGGTTATGCGAAGCTGGGCACCAAAACCTACCGCTTTAAAGGAGCACTGGATGTGACGGCCAGTGTTGATCCCCATCAGACCTTCACGATCCCACGCAGAGGACTGACACCGCTGGAGGTGACGCTGACGCTTGATCCATCCACACGGTCGCTGAGCGCCACGATTAGTGACGCGCCTGCCAGCGTGACCTTCCCCGCGCGTCTGCCGACTTCGGTGCCGCTTGACTACTCTGGCAACTACACGCTGGTGATGAAGTTGGCCCCGGCAGATCAATCCAGCGATGGCAATCCACAGGGCTTTTCTTTCGGCGCCTTCAAAGTCAGCACACGGGGCACCGCCTCGGGATCATTGAAGATGGCGGATGGCAGTCGGGTCACCCTTTCGGCTCCGGTCGCGCAGGATGGATTCCTCCGGGTGTTTCAATTGCTATACGCAAACACCGGTTCGCTGGTGGGGAGTTTGCGGATCGATCATTCGGATTCCAATCGATTGAACAGCTCTGCTGCCAGTTGGATGAAGAAGACCCAGGCGCGCTTCACGCGTCGCTTCATGGCGGGCTTCGGTTCGCTAGATCTGGTCGTTCGCGGTGGGCCGTATGCGATCCCCGCCAAAGGCACTGTGCCCATGGGCCTGACTGCGGGTTTGCCGAATGCAAAGATGCTCTTTGCGGACGGTGGGGCACCGGATCCGGCGACGCGGCTGAATCTGACAGAGATCGAGTTGAAGGCTGGGCATCCATCGCCGCTGGTCATCACCTCAGCCAATCCAGGGCTGGTAAAACCGCGCATCTATCCCGGCGTGGGAACGGCCTTCACTGCTGGATCGACAGGCAGCTTCAGCGGCACATTCTCCATCAAAGACGTGGATACTTCCATCGCCTCGCAACCATTGCGCACACGCACGGCAGCGTTCTACGGCATGATCGTCGATGATGGCACCGGCCCGCAGGGCTACGGCTGGTTCATTCTGCCGGAGATGCCGAGTATTGGTCCTCCCCTTACCACCACGCGCAACTCACGCGAACTCTCCGGCAACGTGCTGCTGTCGCCACTGCCATGACCTCTTTCGCTGACCCCGAGAACGACACAAAACACAACAAACACCAGACCAGTAAACCTATGATACGAACACGACGAACCCAGCTCAACCGGCTGCTGTCCGGTGTGGCG
>CAZCAL010000171.1:0-8879 GCA_964496625.1 uncultured Verrucomicrobiaceae bacterium
TGGGGTATCGATTGCCAAAGCGGATCTTTCCAGCCTGCACATTGAGGTGGAAGGAGATGAACGAACCCCTTCGTTCAAATTGGAGGCTGGTGGTCGGATTGAAGGACTGGATACCCATGACCCAGCGAATCCTCAATTGAAGCTGGCGAGCCTACAGATCCACAGTATCGAGGCAACGCTGCCTGATGGCACGGAATGTCGTGCCAGTGAGTTTGACCTGATCACACACATCGATTCGGCGCGTGGTGCACTGGTGGTGGAAAAGGTGATGTTGCCGGGTTGCAGGGTGCATCTATCCCCAGCGCTCAATGCTTGGCTGGCCCAGCTTGATGAGGGGCAGTCCGCAGCAAAGCCGGGGGCTGGAATGCCTGCTTGGCTGAAGGTGATCGAGGTGCAGGACGCGGCGATTCCAGAGGCGGAGATCCAAGCGGATGAAGGTTTGCCGAAGTGGTTGGGGCCGCTCTTGGGATCAGTGAAGGTGAGTTACAGTGGGAAGGGCTTCCGGTGGAGCCCGGGCCAGTTTCCAGAATTGGGTGCGCAGGTATTACGGATCGAGAAGCTGAATTTGCGGCCCAAGACCGGGAGCGGCGGACTTCGCTGTGATTCAGCTAGCGTCAAGTTGGGGAATGAGGGGGCGACGGCACGTCTGCAAATCGATGAATGGGAATTGGACAGACCTGTGATCGAGTGGACGCCGGATCTGGAGGCTGCATTGATTGTGCCTGCGGCAGTGGCGGAGGGCTCCTCAGAGGCTACCGAGGCGCTGCCATGGTCGATCCTCATGAAGCAAGGAGCATTGAAGGATGCGGAAGTGAAAATTTCCCCGACCATTCATGTTCCTTTCCGAGGTGGATTTAAACTGACAGGGGTAACCAAGGACCTAACGATCACTGCGGAGGGTGCCAAATCTCGCAGTATGCAATCGTGGACACTGTCAGACGTGAGTCTGCGACTGGCCGCTGCTGCACAGAGTTCGCCTCAATTGATTGCGATCGAAAAGGTCGTCGCCAGTGTCGTTCCGGACCAATGGCAGGAGCACGGTCTGATCGATGAAGTGACGGTTACCAAGCCTATCGTGGTTTTGAATGATGCGACGCTGCCACCCTCCCCGCCGACGACCGAAGTGCCAGATGATCCACCTACACCGCAGGCATTGAATCGATGGTGGGAGGCGCTGCATTTCAATCGGCTGGGGCTCGCTGGTGGTAAGATCAACTGGGCGGGGCGAGTCAGCGAGCGCATTGAGGCGGGATTGAATGTTGATCTCACTACCGTGCCCCCGACGGCCTCGGATTCGGGCATCGCGGAGCATCATCTGATTCTCTCGCAGTTCAAGATGGAGGTTCCTGATGTTGCGAAACTGCCTGTGGCCGGTGTGGATCGACTAGAGGTGGTATTCCGATTGCCGGACGTGTGGAAGCATCGGCAAATCGAGTCCATCGCCGTCACTGGCGGTCATGTGGAGGCTGGATCCGCTTTGAGCAAAGCCTTTCAGATGCCCGCTGCAGAACCGAGCACAACGCCTGCATCCGTCGCGGCGACAAAAACAGCGCCGGTGCTGCGGGCAGCGGAACTCTGGCGAGCTGGCACGGTGAACGTGCAGGATCTAGGAATCACCTTGAACGATTTGGCACCTGGGCTACCGCCCGTGCATTTTAATGTGGCGTTTTCTGCCTCGGATACGCCGCTGGAGCCGGACGGATTAGCCCAGAACGCGGAACCACAGCGTGTAGAACTGGGGAATCTAACCATCGCGTCGCCCTATGAGACGCTGCGCACTGTGGCGAGATTGGACACGATCTTTATTAACTTCACGCTGGAGGGCCTGCTCAGTCGTCGCATCGATAAGGTGGAGATCGTCAGCCCGACGCTCTATGTGGGCGAGGACCTCTTTTGGTATGTGGACTACTATCGTAAGTTTGCGGCGGGGGAGATTCACACCCAATTGGATGTGCCAGCGCTTGCTGCCGCAGGGATGGGGAATCCGGTTGCTGTAATGATGGCGGCGGAGGCCGTGGCAAAGGAGTCGCAGTCAAGCACTGGGGGAGCGTGGGTTTTGGACACGCTACAAGTCCACGCAGGAAAGTTGGTTTTGGCCCCGAAGGGTGTGCCGCTGCCAGGATTTCATCAACCTTTTCCATTCAGTTTTACGACTCGCATTGCCGAGGGGAAGTTTGATGCCGAGTTTGAAATTCCGCCGGACAATTACACGCTGGAAGACGTGAAGATGGAGTTCCGCGGCATGAGGGGAAAGGTCCTTTTTAATCTGCCTTTCAAGACCAAGGACAACAACTTGAACGAAACGTTTTGGGTGGATCAAATCCGCTGGAAGCAGGTGCATTTGGAGAAAGCGCACCTCAGCGTGACCTACGATGCCAATGGGGTGTATGGAAAGTTTGGTGGCGAGGCCTATGAGGGCTACATCGACGGCGCATTCGATATTTACAATGACTCCACATACAGCTGGGATGGGTGGATATCGATGACCAATGTGAAGAGCACCGAGATCACCCAAAAGATGTTTCCGTCCTACTTCGTCTTGGATGGGAAGATCAATGGAACCGTTGTTGCGCTGGGCAATATGAGTGAACTCTATCAGGCGGATCTGAAATTCTCCAACGCCTCTGCAGGCCGCTTTTCCATCGCTGCGTTGAATGACATGATTGAAGACTTTTCGCCAAAGACTGGTGCCGCCTTGACGGATCAAATCACTCGCATCGGACTGGAAACCTTGCGTGACTTTGAGTATGACAACGTGCAGGGGGAAGGTAGGTTCTACGGTCGCGAGGGTACTGGTCACCTAAAATTCATCGGCCCTTCTGGCGCACGAAATATTGAAGTGAACGTCTTTGACCATCGCTGGAAAGATGAACCCAAGAAAACCACCGAGCCACTCCCCTCCGATGCCGCTGAATGATTTCCATCTGCTTTTTGCTCTCTGTGGCCTCAGCCTTCTAGCTTCGTGCAAAACGCTGCCAGAGATCCCCATCACCACGCCCAAGCCGATTGAGGTGAACCTCAATATGCGGCTGGATGTGTATCAGTATCGCGGGGACGAACCGGTGGACAAAGAGGCAGCGAAAACCATCTCCGAGGCCACAGAACGCATGCGCAATCGCATGGCGGAGATCCAGACCATCAAGAGCAATCGGTTCGTTGGCGAGGATCATCGTGGGCTTCTCCAGTTGCGGGAGGTGCCGGCTGGAACGTGGGGCGACTACGTCAAGGAAACCGTCAAAGCTGAGAACGATGACCGAACTCTGCTAATGCGAAATCAGGCCAAGGAGGGCAATCGAGCTTTGCATGAAGTCGAAGCAGAGCAGTGGAGACTGCGCACCGAAAAATCCTTCAAGGGCGAGTACATTGAAGTTCCAGGGGATGCCCCAGGCACGTTTAAGTGGGTGCAGGCGGGAGGTGGTAATTAGTGCTTAGTGCTAAGTGCGGTGGCGGCTTCTGAGAGCGCGGGACGCCGAGTCCGTAGCGGGCGGCTAGGCCGAATTGTTTGGAATTTCCAAAGAATCGTCTCTGTCATCAGGCACTAGGCACCGATTCCCTAAACCCCGCTTGACGTACGCAGCCCGCACCCCCAGGATGCGGCGTGATTTCAGGGACAACCGTACGCTTTTTGCTGGTTCTTATCTCCCTCATGCTGCTGGGTGGCATGACGCGGTGTTGGCGTCGGGCGCATGAGGAGGCGCCGCCGATTCTCTCGCCGATGCCAAAAGCTCCGATTGCATCGCCCACCATTGACCCTGGGCAGGATTGAGGCACATTCCAGGCCCCCCAAAAATCCCCAGGCACACTTGCGGTTATTCTGCCGTATTGTCTGATGATGAGTCAAAGATTTCCATGGTCCCTATTACCTTTGAAGAAGCTGTTTACCGCGCTGTGCAGGCTGATCCCCGCTACCAACCTGCCGCGTACAGCTTTGTTCGGGATGCGCTCCATATTTCCGTGAAGATGTTCCGTGACGGTGAGGAAGATCAGCACGTCACCGGACAGGAAATGCTGCAAGGGGTGCTGCGCCATGGGCTGGATGAGTTTGGTCCCATGGCTTTGACCATCCTTGATCTGTGGGGCCTTCAGCGAGGGGAAGATGTCGGCAATATTGTCTACAACCTCATTGCTGTCGGTTACTTCGGCAAAAATGATGGCGATAGCCTCAGCGATTTCGCTGGCGGCTTCGAATTTAAGACTGCTTTCTTGGAGCCTTTTGTCCCGTCCTCCCAAAGAGGCAATGCCTCGTAGTCTCCGTGTTGCCTATTTCCTTGACGCCTATTTTCATGCCTAAACGCGCTCCTTCTAAAAAATCGCTGGCCTCGACCAAGCGACCTTCTGCCGCAAAAAAAACGTCTCCTCCAGAGTTGCCGCCGCTGACGGCCACTACACACACGCTGGACAACGGGTTGGACCTCATTATCCGGGAAGATCACGAGCATCCTCTGGCCAGCGTTCAGATCTGGGTGCGTGCAGGCAGTTTGCATGAAGAAGGCTGGATTGGCGCGGGGCTTGCCCATTGCGTGGAGCACATGCTTTTTAAAGGAACGGAAAAACGCAATGCGGCGCAGATCTCGCAGAGCATTCAGGACCTTGGCGGCTATGTGAACGCTTACACCAGCTTTAATCGCACCGTCTATTGGATCGATGGACTGGCAGATCACGTCGATGGTTATCTGGAGATCCTCAGCGACATGGTCCGCCATTCGCAGATTGACGCGGCGGAGTTGGCTCGCGAGCAGGATGTGATCCGCCGCGAGATGGCCATGGACAACGATGATCCAGGTTCCACCGCCCAGCACTTAATGCAGGCCACGGCGTTTAAAAAGCACCCGCTGCGTCATCCGATCATCGGCTATCGGCAGGTGTTTGATCAGATCTCGCGTGCAGAGGTCACTGGATTTATAAGTCGCCATTACATACCGAATAACTGCTTTGTCGTCATCGCAGGTGCGGTGGATCCAGCTGCGGTGATTGAAAGTGCGGAGAAATATCTGGGGAGCTGGCAGCGCCGCCCTTATGAGCCTGTAATGCTTCCCGAGGAACCTCGGCAGAGGGGGCGGCGGGAGGCACGGAAAGATTTCCCGACCGAATTGGCGCACGTCTCATGCGGATGGCAAATCCCTGGGGAGAGTCACCCAGACAAGGCTGCCCTGGATGTGTTGGGGTTTCTCCTGGGCTCGGGTCGCAGTTCCCGCCTGTATCAGACGCTCCGAGAAAAGCAGGGGCTCGCCCACTTCGTATGGGCAGGTACTCATTGCGCGGAGGAGTGTGGTCTCTTCTTGGTGGATGTAGAATGTGACCCCGCAGATGCAGCTGCCGCGCAGGCTGGCATGGAAGCTGTGGTGCAGCAAATGCGGGTGAAACCGCCTGCAAGATCTGATCTGGACAAAGCCGTGCGGGCGACCCTGAGCGGTCAACTGCGATCTCTGGCGACCACAAAGGGCCAGGCGGCCTCCCTCGGCGGCAGTTGGCTATTGACTGGTGGGCTGGAGCTTTCTCAACAATACCTCGGAACCGTGCGCGCATTGACTCCTGCTGCGATTCTTGATGTGGCGCAGCGCTACCTCCTGCCGGAGACGGCTAGCATTGTTCACGTCGGCCCCAAGCAGGAGAAGAAGACTGCGGCCACACGCAACGTGCGCAGCCAGCCAAAGGCCCGTCGTCTTGAATTGCCGAACGGCCTGAAGCTGCTTATCCAGCCACAAGACCGCCTGCCATTGGTGTCGATACGCGCGCAGTTCCTGGCTGGGGTGCCAGTGGAGACGCCGGAGACGGGCGGGGTGACGCAGATGTCGGCTCAACTGTTGCTGAAGGGCACCAAGACCCGTGCTGCCGCCGAGATCGCGTCGGAGTTGGAGAGTCTCGGTGGTGCGCTGCATTGCGCAGGTGATGCCCAGCGCTATTACCTCGGTGCAGACGTAATGCGTGGAGATGAAGGCACGGCATTAGATCTTGTGTCAGATCTCATCCTGAATCCCCTCCTGCCTGCGGCACAGTTGACGGAGATCAAGAAGCGCCAGATCGCCTCCATCCGTGAGGAGCGCGAAGATCCTCTCACCGTGGCACTGCGTCGGGCTCGGGCAGAGATCTTTGCTGGGCAAGCGTTTGCTCGAACCGCGCTCGGCACCGAGGAATCGGTGGGTGGCGTTGGCATCGCCCAGTGCCGGGCCGCGTTGAAAGCCGGCTTTGTAGGTGGCAATGGCACCCTGGCTATCGTTGGCGATGTCGATCCTGATGCAATCTGCAAACAGGCTCTGAAGGTCTTCCGCACTTTGAAAAAAGGACCCCGTCAGATTGATCCAAAGATGACGCTGACTAGCAACGCCAAGGCGGGTCGGTGGGAGCAGAAGCTGGAGAAGGAGCAGGCAGCGCTGGTGATCGGCTTCCCTACTGTCGGCTTTCATCACGCGGACAGCTATACGTTGAAGCTGATCGATGAGGCTTGCAGTGATATGGGGTCACGTCTGTTCAATCGCATCCGTGAGGAACTCGGGCTGGCCTACTACGTGGGGGCGCAGGCCTTCCACGTGACAGGGTGTGGTGCCTTCTACTTTTACGTCGGCACAGATCCCGCAAAGCTAGATCAAGCTGAGGCAGAGATGCTGCGGCTGATCAAAGACTTAGCAAAGGACGGTCTGGATTCAGCGGAACTCCAACGCGCTAAAAGCACTTGGCGCACCTCCTGGCTGCGCTCTCAACAGGGCACCGCAGGTATAGCGGACATGCTGAGTTGGAATGAACTCGTTGGTCACGGCTGGCAGCATCATCAGAAGCTGCCAGGCATCATGGAGACCATCGGACTGCAAGAGGTCCGCCGTGTGACCCGTGCCTACTTCAAGCAAAAGCCGTTCGTTGTGCGGGTGACGCCTTGAAGGGCCTGCCTTTGATCAGGCCCAATTGACTCAGACACCGCGCAGCGAACACGATTACTTCTTCTCGCCTTTTGGCTCAGGAGTAGTGGCTGGTGCCGGTTCTGTCGCAGGCGCAGTGGCAGGGGCAGGACTTGGTGCTGGTGCATCGCCACCCGCCGCGTCTAAGGGGATTTTGGTGGGGCGCATCATTTCGGGAACGATGTACCACTTTGTCGCATCTTTTTTGTCTTGAATCAGGGAGATGAGAAACAGCTCCTCAATCCGATCCGTCATCGTTTCTTGGCTGGTTCGCACCACAATGTGGACGATCTTGCCTTCTTCCTCGCCGCAGACACCCAAGACATCCACTTTCAGTGACTCCTTCTTGCGCTTCACGACGTCTTCAGGCAGTGCCAGCTTCTCGTGCACGGCCTGGCGTTCGGCCACATAGAGGTCTTGCGGAGACATCTTTTCGAGGTCGCGTACATCTTTTACGCCCAGTTTGGCCAGCATCGCGGCTTCCTCTGTCATCGTTGGTGCCATCTTGATCGCAGCGATGGTGTCGCGTTGGCGTTGAGTCAGCGAAAACTCTGCCAAATAGCCTGCGGCACCTTTCCAATCTTGGTTCACCACATCGGTCAGGTAGGACCTAACGATGGCGACGCAGGGATGGTCTGCAGGCAGATTTTCAGCGCGAGCTGAAAAATGCGTCATGACGGCTAAGGCCAAGGTGATAAAGAAATGAGGAAGGCGGGCAGGCTGCATATTCACAGAGGTAAGAGACAGAATCTCGGGGAGGACGTTCGGAGTGGAGTTTCTAGCCCCGCCCGTGCGTAGCGTCAAATGCAGAAAAGCCGCCAATCCGGTGTATTTTGTGCCAAATCGGCCCAGTTCGCAAAAATCTCCCCCAAGAAATCCTGTGCAAGGCCGTGATGCCCCCTGAACCTGCCCGTATGAGCGACCCCTCCCACGCCTTCACTGAGATCTTGCAACGCTACGAGCGACCTCTCGTCCGCTATGCATTTAGCCTCACGGCCGATCTCGAAGACGCCCGGGACATTGTGCAGGATGTCTTTATCAAGCTGCATCACCACCTCAGCGGGCTTGATGCAGAACATCTTGCCCCTTGGCTCTTCACCGTCTGCAAAAATCGCGCTTTGGATCATCACCGAAAACACTCACGCATCATTACCATGGAAACGGAACAGCTGGAACTCGAAGCCTGCCCCAATCCTGGACCAGGAGAAGAGATGGAGAATCGCGAGACTGCCGCAACATTGCGCCAGCTCATCAGCGAACTGCCTGACCGACAGCGTGAGGCCGTCCGCCTGAAGTTCATCGCCGGTCTGGACTACAAGCAAATCTCCGAGGCCATGAAGACCAGCATGGGCAACGTCGGCTACCTGATTCACCACGGAGTCGAAAGCCTGCGCAAGCGTTGGACCACTCTTGATCCGGAGGCCTCCGCATCGATGGCCATCGCCAAAATCTAAAATTTCACCCCCAAATAACTTTGCTATGAAACCCGAAAAAATCACTGCCTGGGCACTGAACGAATTGCCCGCTGAAGAGCAGCCTGAGATCGAAACCGTCCTCCAGTCGGATGAATCCATCCGCACAGAAGCTGCGGAGGTGAAGTCCTTCTGCGATTTCCTGACCAGCGAGTTAAAGGATGACTCGCTCGATCTTGGTGCGGACCATCTCGCCGCATTGAAGAATCTGCCACCTGCAAACCCTGCGAAGACTGCTCCTTGGTGGCGCCGGTATGCGGTGGCAAATGTCGCTGCGGCTGCTGCCGTGGTAGTGATTTCGGGCGTCATGATGATCAAGTCGGAGAAGCAGGAGGCTGCGGAAACGGTTGCTGTCGTGGGGCCAGAGAAGGTGATCGTGAGGCAGGCACCGGTGGATGCGAAGAAGAAGGAGGGGAAAGAAGCCATGGTTGCAAGCTCAGCGCCGAGTTTTGTGCCATTGAAAGATGCGGGAAAACCAGCCAGCACGGTTGGGGGCTTCCTCAAAGCAGATGGCCCC